>NZ_VOXS01000010.1:0-76799 GCF_013420655.1 Acinetobacter sp. Q186-3
TATTAGCGCAAGGTCCGAAGATCCCCTGCTTTCCCCCGTAGGGCGTATGCGGTATTAGCATCCCTTTCGGAATGTTGTCCCCCACTAATAGGCAGATTCCTAAGCATTACTCACCCGTCCGCCGCTAAGCTAAGGTGCAAGCACCTTCGCTCCGCTCGACTTGCATGTGTTAAGCCTGCCGCCAGCGTTCAATCTGAGCCATGATCAAACTCTTCAGTTAAAATCATTTCGAACTTTATAAGTAAAGTTCTTAAACTTGGCTCATCAATTCCTGACTTAAATTTCGCTCAAATAAACTTCGAGTAATTTAAACCAATCAATTAATGAAAATATATTCGATTAATCAACCAGTAAAAATCCACACAAGTTGTTCTTCATAATCTCTTAATGATCTTCTCGATGCTTCGTCAGCATCAAGCTAGGTCGGCTATATTACTCTCTATTTTTAGAAAGTCAACATGCAATGTTGATTTTATTTCTAAACTTACCACCTAAACCAGAACTCAACCATTTTAGCTAAATCCTTGTTTATCAACAAGTTTTTATCAACATCACCGCCGATGGATGTGCATTATAGGCGAAATATTTACGCTTGCAAGCCCTTTGATAAAAAAATTTAATCATCCGATTATTTTTTATTCATTTTACCTTTTTTAGCTATAAATTTCGGCCAAAAGTGTTTAAATACTCTCTTAAAATGTGCGCTGGGTCGAATGACCCTGCTTTCTCTTTTTTGCTTTCAGTATTCAAAGCACTAGGATCTTTTATGCGTCAACAACAATATGTATGGATTAGCCTGCTGACTTTAGGGATGGCCTCCCCTGCTTTTGCCAATGAATCTGCAGTAGACAGTTCTACCCGCACCACAGCAGAAGCAGACTCATCTGCAGCAACCAGCAAAGCCCCTTCACGCTTTGAATCCTTAAAAGAGCTGAAAAATATTAAAGCACAAGATTTGAAAGTGAATGCCAATGCCGCACAACCGGAAAGTGTTAAAGATCCACTACAACCTTTAAACCGTCAGGTCTATGCCTTAAATGATGTGTTAGACCGCAATATCGCCCGTCCGCTGGCTGTGCAATATACAGAAAAAGTTCCTGGCGATGTGCGTGGTTCTTATCGTAACTTCCGTAAAAACCTGGGTGAACCATGGAATGCAGTAAACCAGCTGATTCAGGGCCGTCCGCTCAGAGCAGCAAAAACGCTGGGCCGTTTTACTGTAAATACCATCACCACTTTAGGTCTGGCTGATCCGGCCCGTCGTTTGGGAATGGAAACCGAAGATGAAGATTTTGGCACCACTTTAGGCTATTTCGGGGTGCCGTCTGGCCCGTATCTGGTTTTGCCGATTATTGGCCCAAGTACCTTCCGTGATGGTTTTAGCCGTCTGGTTGACAGTCAGGCCCGTCCACAAAAATACATTCTAGAAGATCATGATGGACTGTACTGGACCGAGCAGGCTTTACGCGGCATTGATGCCCGTTCCCAGATTCTGGATGTAGAACAGGTGTTACAAGGGGATCGCTATGCCGCTATTCGTGATATTTACCTGCAGCGTAAAAACTTTGAAATTGCCGAGAAAAAAGGCTTAGAGGCCGAGAGCATTTCATTTATTGAAGATGTCGAAGACGACTACATCGAAGATGAAGAAAACTTTGATTCAGTTGCACCGCTCACTGAATAATTTGTAATACTTCTTTCTGGCGGGAAGTTCAACTTCCCCTAGTAATTCATTGATTGTTATAGTACATCTATCCCCTAAAGCGCATAGGATTATATTCTACATTTATGTATTTCATTCAGCCCACACGTGATATTCCCTATCTAGATCAGGTGATTGACACACTGCCCAGTGTGCAAATGATTCGCATAGATGACATCGACCTATATGATCAGACCATCATTGCCATTGCCGATGTGCAGGATTATTTAACCCATCGCTGGAATTTACCGACCATTGTTTTGGGCTTTGAAAATGAAGGTCTGGCCCTGTCACAGGCCTGGGAACAAGGCGCTCTGGCCGGCTGGATCTGGAGCAAACTGCCAGCAGAGCCGCAGCAGGCCCTGCTTAAAATTGATGCGCAATATAAACGCAACCAGGACAGTCGTGATTTACCCTCGGCTGCAGAGTTACAAAAACGTTTACTGCCAAACCCAATTGAACTGGTCAATTATGAAATTGAAACCCTGTTTCAGCCTTCGGCCTATTTATCTGGCGACTGGTTCGATTACTGGAAAATTAGTGACAAAGAGCTGATTTTTTATCTGGCCGATGTGTCCGGCCATGGGGTAACCAGCAGTTTATTAACCTCGTGGATGGCGGCTTTTCATGGTCGTTCCAAAACCCCGCGCGAGTTACTGAAAAAACTGAACGGGATGCTGGTACAGGAAAATATTGAAAAGCATATCACCATGATTAGCGGGATTTTAAACCTGGAAACCCATCAGCTGCGCTGGTCCAGTGCCGGACATTATCCGCCTGCGATTATCTTTGAGCCAAATCAGCCACCGAAAATCTTAAACACCAGCAGCTTCCCGTTGGGCCTGACCGAAGACCTGGAAGTAGAAGAATATGAATGCGTGCTGTCACGTCAGGCGCGCTTTATTATCTGTTCAGATGGTGCGCTTGAACCTTATGTCGGCGGACTCAATGAACAGTTTGAACAACTGGTCTATCACTTGCAGAATCAGTCCTTTAAAGCGCCAGAACACGTGGCCGATGATATTGCCATCCTCAGTTTGTGCCGACTGAATTAATCACTTAATCAACCACTTAAAACCATCCTTAGACTTATGTCCATAGCAGACACTTGAGTCTGTGGTGTCCCTATGGGATAATTTTATCTATCCTTCTCTGCAAATGGCATTTATATGTCAACAGGTCATGTTGAATACGCAAGTTTGGATGGAACGCATATTTTCAAGCTGATCGGCGAAGTGCGTGCCCAATCTTGTATCAGTTTAGACAAACTACTCAGTAAAATTGAACAGCAAACCAATGTGGTCGGCGCCATTGTCGATTTAACTCAAACCACATTTATTGACAGTACTGTTTTGGGTGTTTTGGCAAAACTCGGGCTAAAACTTAAACAGGTACATCAGATTCAGGCGGTTATGCTGTCGACCAATCCGGACATCACCACACTGGCCAATAGCATGGGCTTGGGGCAGGTGTTTGTGATTCTGAATTACTGTGGCGATCCGAGTGTCTGCACCCGTGCCCTGATTGAAGAGCATGTGACGCATAGCAATATGCTGTCGACCGTACTGGATGCCCACAAAACCCTGATGAAACTCAACGACAGCAACCAGAATATGTTTGAACCCCTGGTCAAACAGCTACAAAAAGAACAGGACAACTTGGAACAGGTGTCTAATCAGCAAAACGTATAATTTTCAGTTTGGGAGAATGCCTGCATGACTTTCGTTTCTGTTGCACAGATGAACTCGCAAAATGATATTGAAGCCAATTTCAACACAGTCGAGCAGCTGATTCAGCAGAGTAAAGCCGCCGGCAGTGAACTGCTGGTTCTTCCTGAAAATTTTATCTGTTTTGCTGCCGGCAAGCAGCGCGAAACTGCAGCCCAGTTTGAATCTATTCAACAACGTCTGGAACAACTGGCCCATCAGCATCAAATCTGGCTGGTGGCGGGTACCCTGCCGTGTCCATTCCGCCCGGATGGTTCAGTCATTGAAGATGGCCGGGTACGTACTGTCAGCCTGTGTATCAGTCCGGAAAAAACCGAAGCCCGTTATGACAAGATTCACCTGTTTGATGTACAGGTGGGTGATGCCGTCGGGGGTTATCAGGAATCCAAATTCTTTGAACCGGGCCAAGACGTTGTGGTGGCCAAAACCCCATTTGGCAATATTGGCCTGATGGTCTGCTATGACCTACGTTTCCCGGAACTGGCGCTAAAACTGCGTGCACAAGGCGCCAATCTTCTGACAGCACCTTCTGCTTTTACCTACACCACTGGCCAGATGCACTGGCAGCTGCTGCTACAAGCACGTGCCATGGACAGTCAGTGTCAGGTTTTAGGTGCTGCCCAGCAAGGCTGGCACGGCGAAAAACGTCAAACCTGGGGTCATTCTGGTGCGACCAATTCCCGTGGACAATTACTGGCCATGGTGCAGGACGAAGGCGCGCAACTGATTACAGTCGAATTTGACCTGAAAGAACAGCAACAGGTACGCGAGTCAATGCCTTTAATGCAGCATCGCGTGTTAGTCAATTATTAAGTCTTTCCCTTGATCTCGCTGATATTGTTATCGACGTAAGCTTTCAACTTGCATATAATAATGATTCTTATTTTCAACAAAAAATTATCCTGATGTTTAAAAGCGTGATCACCAGTCTGGGGCTACTGTGCTCAACACTGGCCTTGGCCGAGCTGAGTATTTCTGAAAAAATGCGTCCTGTGGTTTATTCTCAGGTCAATCCGGAGATGGCACGTCTGCCGGTTCCAGCCACACCGAACAAGATGAAACTGCCGGCCTTTGGACAGGGACTGATTGGCTGGGGCAGCGGCCCGGAAGGTGCGCAAGCGCGTTTAGATTCCATCACAGCTGCCGATGTGCATCAGATGCAAATTCAAGGTTTAACCCTGGAGATGGTGCAGGCCTGGCAGGCATTTTATACTCATGAAAGCCAGCGCAATCCCGGCAATCCGACGGCGCCCTTACGTGCCCTATTAATGCAAAAAATCGTCAGCCTGTGGTAGGGACTGACGATTTTTTAAATAGACTCTGCAAATCTGCTAGTCTGCTGCTTCATTGGTGACGCGTAATACTTCTTCGACTGTGGTTTTACCGGCCAGCACCTTACGCAAACCGTCTTCACGAATCGAACCAGATTGCTGGCGCGCATAGTTTTCCAGTTCATACTCTGCAGCATTGCCATGAATCAGGCGGCGCATGTGATCATCTACCGGCACAATTTCATAAATGGCGGTCCTGCCAGTAAATCCGGTATGCGCACACTGCTCACAGCCTTTCGGTTTCGGCAGGCGCAATACCTCTGCACTGCTGACAGGTTTAAACAGTTCTTTTTCAAAGTCATCAGCATCATGCCAGGTGGCGCAGTGCGAGCACAAGGTTCGGACCAGACGCTGCGCAATCACACCAATCAGGGAACTGGACAGCAGGAAAGGTTCAATGCCCATATCTTTTAAACGGGTTACGGCACCAATCGCAGTATTGGTGTGCAAGGTCGATAATACCAGGTGACCAGTCAGCGAAGCCTGTACCGCAATTTCTGCGGTTTCCAGATCACGGATTTCCCCGACCATTACCACATCCGGGTCCTGACGCAGCATGGCTTTTAAAGCACGGGCGAAAGTCATATCGACCTTGGTGTTGACCTGGGTTTGCCCAATCCCTTCCAGCTGATATTCAATCGGGTCTTCAGCGGTCAGAATATTTTTCGAGCCATCATTCAGGTCCGACAGTGCTGCATACAAGGTGGTGGTTTTCCCCGAACCGGTTGGACCAGTCACCAAGATAATGCCATGCGGACGATGCACCAGCTGTTTTAGCCGGTCATAATCATTTTGCATTAGGCCCAAATGGGTCATGTTCAGCCGTCCGGCCTGTTTATCCAGCAGACGCATCACCACTCGTTCACCATGCGAGGATGGCAAGGTTGATACCCGCACATCGACTTCACGGCCCGCCAGTCGCAGCGAAATACGGCCATCTTGCGGAATGCGTTTTTCAGCAATATCCAGTTTGGCCATGACTTTAATCCGCGATACCAGTAACGGCGCCAGCTCACGACGCGGCTGTACAATTTCACGTAATTGTCCATCTACCCGCAAACGCACCGATAAGCGTTTTTCAAACGATTCAATATGAATATCCGACGCACCGACCCGAATCGCTTCGGACAGCAGTGCATTAATCAGCCGGACAATGGGCGCATCATCTTCCTGATCCATTAAATCTTCGGCTTCAGGTACCGAGTCGGCCAGACTGAGTAAATCTGGATGATCTTCCAGGCCTGCTGCAACCTGTTGTGATTCCCCGGTATCGCCGGCAAAACTGCTGCTTAACAGCTGATGAAATTCCTGATCGGTACATAACTGGAACTGGGCCGGATGCCCGAGAAAACGGCGCGCCTCCTGAATAGCCAGCAGCGGCGTATTTTCACGGCGCACGATAAAAGCATGATCCCCCTCATAGCGAATTAGCACGCCATGGCGTTTTGCAAAACTATAGGGAATTTGTAATTGTTTAAGTACTTGCATCAGCGATTATAATAATGATGAAAAAATCTCATTTGAGTGTACTCTAAGCTTATGACAGCGTGAAGTCTGTTTTTAGGGTTTTAAATTGAAAGGAAGACGCCCTTGCCGCATCCGAATGAATTACTGAATCATGATGAATTGCCCGATTTAAAATGGTGGGGCGAACACGAGTTTGAACTGCATCAGCCCAAGGCCTGGCAATTTGGCTCCCTGCTGTTTCGTTTAACACGCGGCATGCAGGAGTGGCGTCTGGAATATCACCGTCCGCAGGTGCAGTATGACTATGAACAGCAATGGCATCGCATCAATGACCCGAATTTTTCCTTTCCACAGCCGGTGAAAATTGAACGCTACATGTTCAAATCAACCACCAACAAACTCCAGCTGATGCCGCGTCTGGCAGATCGGTCGGTGGTGATTAAACCGGTCGATCCGATTTATATTCCGGCTGGCCAGCGCGGCACGCTATACATTAGTACCCCATTATGGATTGCTGGTTTTGTTGATGGCCAGCGTGAGCCAATTTTTGATTTGCCGGTGATTTTGCCCAAAGATACCTGGTTTGGACCGAATCACCGTTATGGCGAAATCTGTTATGCCACCGCGGTGGATGGCCGGACCGAGCTGCACCAGCTACGCCCGCGCGCCTTTCGTGCCATTACGCCTATTGAGTTTCATAATATCAGCAACCAGCAATTGCGCTTTGACCGGATGAATGTACCGGTGCCGGCACTACCGCTATTTTTTAGTGAAAGTACCGGACGTTTATGGACCTCGCAGATTAAAGTCTTGCACGAAGGTTCCGACCGGCCGCCACGGGTACGGATTGAAAACCGCACCCCACCGCATGCCGGTGAAGTGATTTATGTGCATCCGCCACGTGAAACCGCAGGGGCCTTATTTAATATGTTTGATTCGTTCTTCTAGGGAGTAGACATGGCCGATTCCAATATCCCTAAAGAAATTACCAATAGCCTGAAAGGGATTTTTACCAACATTAATACCGAGCGCCTGACTGAAATTCTGGTGGCGCTGGTGCTGTGCTTCTTAGGCTTTCTGGTGGCGCGTTTTGTCTCTAATGCCTTTATTCGCACCATTGGGAAACGCTTTAATGCGCATCAGAGTCTGGTCTGGCGTCGCGGGATTTTCTATTTTATTTTCCTGATTTTTGTGATGGCCAGCCTGAAAGAAGCCGGCTTTAAACTTAGTGTCTTCCTGGGTGCAGCCGGTATCTTAACCGTGGCGTTGGGTTTCGCGTCACAAACTTCGGCTTCCAACCTAATCAGCGGTCTGTTCCTGATTGGTGAAGGTTCCTTTGAAGTGGGCGACACCATCCAGATTACCCTCATTCGTGGTCATACCGTAGAAGGTGAAGTGATTTCGATTGACCTGCTCTCGGTAAAACTGCTCACCCAGGACAACGTGTATGTGCGTTTACCGAACGAACAGCTGATTCGGGCGCCAGTACACAACCTGTCCAAATTCCCGATCCGGCGGATTCCAATTACTTTGGCCATTAATTTCCATGAAGATATTATCAAGGTGCGTGAAGTGCTGCTGGATGTGGCCAATAAATATCCATTGGTGCTGGCCGATCCGAAACCTGCGGTGACAGTAACTGCCTTCCGAGAATCCTCAATTGAACTGTTATTTGCGATCTGGTGCCAGCAGGAAAATTTCCTGCGAGTGCGTGATGAAATGCAGGAACGGATTCGTAATGGCTTTGTCGATAACCAGATTGAAATTCCGGTACCGAAAATGGGCTTTGTCGATCATCCGCTGTCCCGACCGCTGGAAAATGCAGAGATTGATCAATATGCCAATGAAAAAGCCCTGAAACGTGAACCGGATTTAAAATAAATTTTGTAATATTAGCCTTCTCCACCAAGAGAAGGCTTTTTCTATTCAGAGGGTGAGCGTTCAACCGGTTGTTCTGGATCGGGCATTGGCGCAATATAGGCAATAATCAGCATCACCGCACCGGCAGCTAAAAATGAAATGACCCGGGTTAAAGTGCCAATATGCGACAGATCAAACAGCACCAGCTTTAAGCTGACAATCACCAGAATACTGCCGCCTAGGACCCAGACCGAGCGTAACTGTTTGCGGCTGGCCCAGCTCATGGTGACAAATGCCAGGCTGACCCAAAGTAAAGTCAAACTCAGTTGCACCGTGCCATTACGCCACAGCGCCAGTTCATTCAGCGGCGTTCCCACATAGACATGCAAGCCACGCAGCACAATATAGCTACTCAGCCACAATAAACTCAGCACCATCAACACTGCAGCCATACTCCGATCCAGCCCAGCCTTAACCTGCAATGACAGCATCCATAAAAAGCCGACCAGCATGGCGATGCTGACCAGATCAAAAGGATTTAAGATGGGCAGCAGATAGCCATGAAACGCCTGCTGGCTTAACAGCTGCGAACAGATCATCCAGGCCAGCATCAACAGCAAACTGCTTCGGGCCTGCCAGAACATCTGCCAGTCGGGCTGTGCCTGCCAGTAACACCAGCCGCAAAACAGCAGCGGTAAAATCACCATACTGATATACGGTTGCTGCGGTAATAAAGTCAGACTGGTCAGTAGCAGACTGAGTAAAGTACCGGCACTGACCCATTCTTTTTCGGTTCGTACACCTAAAAGCGGCCTTAACCAGAGCAGACTGAGGATGATGCCAGCTCCGGCAAACAACAGCCGCTCATTGAAAGATGCCCAGACAATACTACCCTGCTGCATCCGCAGCATGACAATTCCTGCCGCAAACAGCAGCAAGGGAACCAGGCCCGACCATTTGCTGAATAACCAGGCCACCCCGGCCTGTCGGCGTAACAGGATTTCATTCACAACCCAATAGGCCAGACTCAGGCTGAACAGGCTCAGCACCGCACTGAGCTCGCCGGACCATTCATCTTGGAGCAGCACCAGCAGCATGGTGGTCGCCAGCAACATCAGCAGACATTGAAAGCCAATCATACTGCTACTAAGTTGTTGCTGAAACTGCAGCCGGCTATTGGACAGCAATACCACGCCCACATAGCTCAGGCACAATACCCAGAACATGGCGCGTGGAAATACAATCAGCTCCACCAGATAATACAGGCTCGACAGCCCCGCCACGACCAGCAGGCCCATGGCTAGATACAGACTGATTTTGGACTGCCGCACCAGCCCCAACAGGAAAATCAGCAGGCCTTCAATGGCCCAGCCCATGACACTTTTTTCAGCTGGTAATAGAATCGGCGGAATTAAGGCCAGAAAAATTAAGGTCAGGCTTAAATAGCTGTGCGCAATTAGCTGTACCGTTTGATGGTGTCTGGACAATCGGTACAACCCGGCGAACAGCAGTGCAAACAGCAGACTAAGCCCTGCCTGCCAGGCCGTATCCTGAAAATGCAGCACATATAAACTGCTATAGGCCAGCAACGGTGCAGCAAAAATCAGCCCAATATCCAGCGCCGGCTTGAGCTTAAACTTGTCTAAGTCCTGCTGCGCCAATAACTGGCTAAAACGGAAACCCAGCCAGATAAAGATAGCGGCATGTGCCAGAATCAGCACGGTCATCAGGTCGCGGTCAGCATCGCTGCCATGCACAAAGGCATAGCTGCCACCCACCAGCACCGTCATTAAAAAGGCAATCTGATTCAAAAACTTCCACGGCTGCAGGCTGCTGAGCACGGCCACCGCAATATTAATCACCAGATAATAGCTAATAAATTCAGGCGCAGTTGCATCACGTACCGGCAAGGTAAACGGCGCCAGATAGGCCATCACCATGGCCATTAACGCCAGTTCAACCGACTGCTGTCTTAAACTCAGCCATAACGTCAGGGCCATTAGTAGCAGAAAACAGCCGCTGGCTATCAGCAAGTTTGGAATCACCGCATTGTAATAGGCAAAGAATAAGGTCAGACACAAGGCCGCCAGCCCGAGCCCTTCCAGCCCCAGGGCAAAACTGCGATTGCGCTGTTGCAGGCGATAACCCAGTCCGGTCACGGCAGCACTGCTCAGCGCGACCATGGCCAGTTTGGTGGCCAGGCTCAGCTGCCAATGTTCCGTGGCAAAACGCAGTAGCAGAATAATGCCGATCACCAAAATAGAAATCGCGGTTTTCAGCACCGGATTACCGTCAAAAATCCAGTGTTTGATTTGCTGGACTAAATTGGGAGCAGGCGCTGGCGCAGCTTCAGCTGTTGCACTCAAAGGTAAAGGCGGTATGTCCGGCTGTACCGAAGAAGCCGGCTGCGGCAAAAAATGCTGGGCCTGTTGAATCTGACCCAAATACTGTTCCAGACGCCGCAGCCAGCGCAGAAAAAAGAAAATCCAGGCCGCAGCGCCAGCAGCAATCATCCAGCCCCAATCCAGCAGCCCACCGACTACGGCAATAATCGAGGAGAGATACAGCGGCACTTTGGAGGTGGCACGAAATGCAATCAACCGCTGTTCGCCTAGCGCCTGGGCCGGTTGCTGAATAGCATCGACATAGTGCATGACACTCATCAGCAGCGCAAAACCACAGACATAGGTCAGCAGTGGAAATGATAAAAACCACGCGCTGATGGCGACAATCATCAGGCTCATCAACCAGATCATGCGGATTTCGCTCTGCCCTCTCAGCATCTTGTTTTATTCCTTTATTAATTGTGCTGATCATACAACAACTTGCACAGTGCTTATTTTATATTCATCAGATATTCGGTAACCTGCATATACAATCATCACTCAGCGTGCGTGTGTAAAATCACGTACAATAAACAGGTTTTTTGGATTAGGAAACTTTCAATGCCACCATTTGTCTTGGTCGATGGGTCTTATTTTTTATTTCGTGCGTTTCACGCCTTACCCCCTTTAACCACGTCAACCGGTATACATACCAACGCCATCCGTGGGGCAATTTCCGCAATCCAGAAACTGATGCGCCGTACCCAGCCTACCCATATGGCGGTGATTTTTGATACCCCGGAACCAACCTTCCGTCACGAACTGTCACCCATTTATAAAGGTGACCGTCCAAGTATGCCAGATGAACTGTCACAGCAGATTCCTTATTTACACGCCTTAATTCGCGCACTGGGGATTCCTCTTTATATGCTGCCGGGTGCCGAAGCCGACGATATTATTGGCACGCTGGCCAAACGCGCCGAAGCCGAAGGTCATCAGGTGTTAATTTCCACCGGCGACAAAGACATGGCTCAGCTGGTGACCGACAAAGTTACGCTGGAAGACAGCTTCAAAGAGAAACCAATGGATGTGCAGGGTGTCTTTGAGAAATTTGGCGTATGGCCGAATCAGATTGTTGATTATCTGACCCTGATGGGCGATGCCTCGGACGGGATTATGGGTGTTCCGGGCGTGGGTGCTAAAACTGCCGCCAAACTGCTGACTGAATACGGCTCTTTAGGCGGAATTCTAGAAAATGTCGACAAAATTAAAGGTCGCGTTGGCCAGAATATTAAAGACAATGTCGATGGTATTGCCATTGATCATCAACTGGCCAGTATTGTCTGCGATCTGGACATGGGCCTGACCTTTGCAGATCTGAAACTATGCGATCCGAATACCGAAGAATTGCGCCGTCTGTATACCGAACTGGAGTTCCGGAACCAGCTACAGTCGCTCGATCATCCGAACAACCCGAACAGCAACAGCTATAAACAGGTCAGCCAGGCCATTAGCCAAACCCCAGCGGCCGCAGAAGTCGCTACTGAAGATCAGGCCCAGCTCAGCAGCAGTGAAGACCAGCTAGGTGAAGCCACCTATCATACGGTGTTAAGCCCGGCAGACTGGGATGCGCTATTCCAGCGTTTAAGCACCGCCACACGTTTTGCCTTTGATACCGAAACCACCAGCCTAGATTATCGGATTGCCCAGATTGTCGGCTTCTCGGTGGCTTTTGATGCTACGGAAGCCTTCTATGTGCCTTTGGCGCATGACTATGCCGGCGCACCGGAACAGTTAAACCGTGAAGCGGTGCTGGCGCAGATCAAACCGATTCTGGAAAATCCAGCGGTTGAAAAAATTGGCCATCATTTAAAATATGATGCACATGTGCTGGAAAACCACGGTATTCACTTACAGGGCTGGTACTTTGACACCATGCTGGCCTCGTATGTCTTAAATTCTGTCGCCACCCGTCATGGGATGGATGATGTGGCGCGTCTGTATTTAAGTCACCTGACCACCACCTATGAACAGATTGCCGGTAAAGGCGCCAAACAGAAAACCTTTAACCAGATCGAGATTGAAACAGCCGCGCATTATGCCGCCGAAGATGCACATGTGACGTATCGCCTGTATGAAGTGCTGAATGAAAAGCTGCAGCGTCATCCGGAACTAAGCAATCTGCTGCATCATATTGAAATGCCGGTAGCACGCGTGCTAACCCAGATGGAAGAAAACGGCATCAAGCTGGATCTGAATTTCCTGGATCAGCTGGGCGTAGAATTCTCCAATACCATGCTGCAACTGGAACAGCAGATTATTGAACTGGCCGGCCAGCCGTTTAATGTCAGCTCGCCCAAACAGGTTGGCGAAATCCTGTTTGAAAAGCTGGGCATCAAAGGCGGCAAGAAAACTGCCACCGGCCAATACAGCACCAGTGAAAGTATTTTAGAAAAGATTGAGCACCCGATTGCCAGCCTGATTGTGGAATATCGCGGTCTGTCTAAACTGAAAAGTACCTATACGGATGGCTTACAAAAGCAGGCTAATAGCAGCAGCCATCGCGTGCATACCAGTTATCATCAGGCACTGACCGCAACAGGCCGTCTGTCTTCGACCGATCCGAACCTGCAAAATATTCCAGTGCGTATGGATATTGGCCGTCAAATTCGTAAAGCCTTTATTGCACCAGAAGGCCGCGTGTTACTGGCTGCCGACTATTCGCAAATTGAACTGCGTTTAATGGCGCATTTCTCGCAAGATGACGCGCTGGTTGATGCCTTCAATCATGGTCAGGATGTACACCGCCGTACCGCTGCAGAAGTGTTGAATATTGCCCTGGAAGATGTCACGCCGGATCAGCGTCGCCAGGCCAAAGCGGTTAACTTCGGCCTGTTATATGGTATGTCCGAATTTGGTCTGATCCGTCAATTGGGCTTTACCCGGGAAGAATCGCAGAACTATATCAAGCAATACTTCCAGCGTTATCCGGGCATTTATGAATATATGCAGCGCACCCGTCAGGTGGCTCTGGAACAAGGCTTTGTTGAAACCCTGACCGGCCGCCGTTTATATACCCCGGATATTGATGCCCGTAACATGATGGTGCGTAAAGCAGCAGAACGTGCAGCAATTAATGCGCCCTTACAAGGCTCTGCGGCAGATATTATTAAAATGGCCATGGTGGAGGTAGATAAAATGCTGCCACGCCATCAGGCCAAAATGCTGCTACAGGTGCACGATGAACTGGTGTTTGAAGTCGATGCCAATGTCACCGATGAACTGGCACCCAAACTGGCCGAAGTGATGCAGTCGGTGATTGAACTGTCTGTTCCGCTGGTGGTCGAAGTGGGTAAAGGCCAGAACTGGGATGAAGCACACTAAAGTCTTTCCACCTTCCTCCTCGGAGGAAGGCTGGGCTGAAGGTCATTTGCCTCTTGGGCGAAATATCAAGGTCTTCACCTCAAAACTTGAGCCATAAAAAAGGACTCAATTGAGTCCTTTTTTTCTTGAGCTGAATTTATTAGAAGCCGGTCAGCAAAACAATCGCCACCTGGTTCATCAGAATTTCAGCAATATATAACGCCAGAAATGCCAGAATTGGAGACAGGTCAATCATGCCCATATTCGGCATGATCCGGCGAAACGGCGCCAGTAAAGGTTCTGCCAGCTCCTGAATCACTTCAATATAAGGCCCGCGTGACTGGGTAAACATCACTACCCAACTTAAAATAATGGTGGCAAAAATCAGGTAACGACAGAAACGTAGCAGGTCCTGAATCATGGTCACAAAGGTGAGAATCAGCAGATGTACCGGGCCATTAGGCATCGCCCCGTTTAAATACATCATGCCGTAATTTTTCAGCAGATAAAGCACCACCAGCAGCGCCAATGCCGCCAGATTCACCCGGCCTTTTGCCACGGTCGGGAAAATACGGCTAAATACATCTACAATTTTCGTGGCCTTGATCGTAGACAACACCACCGGATTATAAGGACTCACCGCAGCCAGCTGCATGAGAAAACGGAAGAAGACGAGCAAAATCGCTACGTTAATGATGATGCCAAAAATTAGCGCAGAATTTGCACCCATACTTGAACGTTCCTAAAATTAAATACTTTATTTAATGCTGTCACTCAGCTCGGCAGCCAGTTCCTGACTGCGTGTTTTGGCAGCCGCCAACGCCGCCTGAATATTCTGCGACACTTGCGCACGGTCAAACACTTCCAACGCTGCCTGCGTGGTCCCGTTTGGAGAGGTCACGTTTTTACGCAGCTCTGCCGGGGTATTGGAACTGGTAATTGCCATTTGTGCCGCACCCAACGCAGTTTGCAAGGTTAAAGCCGTTGCCACTTTTTCATCCAGGCCCAAGTTTTTGCCGGCACGAATCATACTTTCCATCATATAGAAAAAGTAAGCCGGGCCAGAACCGGATACTGCCGTGACTGCATCAATTTGCGCTTCAGAGTTTACCCAAATTGTTAAACCCGTGGCAGCCAAAACCTGACTTGCCAATTCACGGTCTTTGCTATCGACCGCATCATGCGCATATAAACCATGCGCACCAGTTTGTACCAGTGCCGGGGTATTTGGCATCACCCGTACCACACGGTCGGTATCGAGCAATGCCGAAATGGTGGCAATTTCTGCACCGGCAACAATCGAAATCACCAGTTTGCCTTCAAACTGCCCTTTTAGCGGTTGCAGCACGCTGGCCAGCACCTGCGGTTTGACTGCGAACACCACAATATCGGCGTCACGAATGGCAGCCTGGTTGTCTTCGGTCACATGTACATCTTTTTCTTCAAGCAACAAACGGATTTTTTCGACCGGATCAGCAACTGTAATACGCGTTGAAGGCATGCCACGTGCAATCAGGCCACCAATTAAGGCCTGTGCCATATTTCCGCCACCAATAAAACTAATATTACAATTTAACACTGCACTCATGATTCACACTCTTGGTTGAGTTCTTTATAGTTAAGAGATTAAAGTCGGTTGCCAGCCATCCGGTTCGCAATAGGCAGAATCTGCCAGCCAAAACCCTTTTGGCGTGAAAACCCCTAGCATAACATTATCTCTGCTTAATATTTGAATTGTATGACGCTTCCAGGGAAAAATTTGTGCCTGCTGTATCGCCTTTTTTAATGGCCAGGCCCCGACACGTCCATGAAGATGGATTTTTTCTCCGCCCACTCGCGTACTTAAAGTCAATTCTTGTTGAAGTAATGCAAAAGACAAACCAACCTGATGCGGTGCATTCAACTGAAACTGTCCGGCTGGTAAATCTAGGGTTTGCCCCAACTGGCAGCACACTGGTTCCCGCGCAGGGATGGCCTGTTGACTGGCCAAATATTCCAGCTGGGGCAGACGGTAAATGACATTTTGATAGCGCACATAATAAAAGCCATTGCAATGCAAAGCTGCTTGCGCATCGGCCCGGGCCTGAATCACTTCCTGCTGAATGCGCTGCACCATGTCAAAACTTGGCCGGTACTGGCTGTCCCCTTTCATCCAGAATGACAGTAACTGGCGTTGCCGTGCCTCGGACAATTGCTGAATACGGTGTAAATCCAGATGCTCGGCATCGCCACAGCTGGCTAAATCCTGCAGCAATACTTCGGCCAAAATCTGCTCAGCATCCTGCATCAGCTGGCTGCTGCGGCAAATGCTTTGCTGCATTTTGGGGAACCGTGCATTTAACAGCGGCCACAACTGTTCCCGACACCAGGCCCGGTCGTAGTGAATATCCTGATTGGTCGGATCTTGAATATGTGGAATCGAAAGCTGCTGGCACCAGGTCTGAATCTGCTCACGCGATAAAGATAGCAACGGTCGCCAGATTGACAGCTCAGGACGTGAATCGAAAGTTTTCATGGCCGACAAGCCAGGAATACCGGCACCAGAAAACAGGCGCAATAACACCGTTTCTGCCTGATCCTGCTGATGATGGGCCAGTACCAATATCTCGTTGGTTTGAATATGCTGCTGAAATGCCTGATAACGTGCGGCGCGTGCCTGCTGTTCCAGATTGCCTTCGGCGACCTGTACGGCTTGAATCATGCACGGAATATTGAAGGCCTGACAATGCTGCTGGACAAATTCGCCCCAGGCCTGGCTGGAAGACTGTAATTGATGATCAATATAAATGGCCCGGACTTTTTCCGGGCATACAAACGCCATCAGATGCAGCAGCAGCATGGAATCCATGCCGCCACTACATCCGATGAGAAAATGCGTATCTTCTGGAAAAGACTGAATCTGGGTTAAGACGCCAGTCCTAAATTGTCGCTGCCAAACTTCATCAAACGCTGGTAACGTGCTTCGCATCGTTCTTGTGCATCCATCGGTTGCAATTCTTCTAGAGCCTGTTTTAACACGGCTTTTAAATCTTGCATGACTTTTTCTGGTTGCAAGTGAGCACCCTCACCTTCATCAACCACATATTCAACAATGCCCATCTGCTGTAATTTTTCAGCAGTCAGTGCCAATGCTTCACTTGCCTGTTCTGCTTTTTCTGCAGTTTTCCACAAAATAGATGCACAGCCTTCTGGAGAAATTACTGAATAAATACTGTGAGATAACATCACCACACGGTCCGCCACACCAATACCCAAGGCACCGCCTGAACCGCCTTCACCTAAAACTGTTGCCACGACCGGCACTTTCAGGTTCGATAATTGAGCAAGACTGGTAGCAATCGCTTCCGCCTGACCACGTTCTTCTGCACCCACACCCGGATAAGCACCCATGGTGTCAATAAAGGTAAAGACCGGCAGCTTGAAACGTTCTGCCATATCCAGCAAACGCTGTGCCTTACGGTAACCTTCCGGGTTACTCATGCCGAAATTGTGCTGCAATTTCTCGCGGGTACTACGACCACGATGCTGGCCCACGACCATGACCGGCTGACCATCGAAGCGTGCCAAGCCACCCACCATTGCACCATCATCACCAAATAAACGGTCGCCGTGCAGCGCATCAAATTCAGTGAAAATTTCGCCTACATAGTCCAGGAATTGCGGACGCTCTGGATGACGTGCAATTTGGACCGTTGTCCATGCTTTTGATTGAGCAGCTTTATTTTTCATAAGTCGACTGTTATCCCTAAATTAACCAAAACGTTAATCGACAAATTGTTCCGAATGAATTTTTAATTCAATGTCCCAATTCTTGAACTGCACTTGTTCATCGTGCAATTCAGCGACAAGCAATGGCCATTGTTTAGCATCACCCGAAACGCTGAGCTGCCATTGTTGCGCATTCTGAACACTCAATTCAATGGCAGGAAGCATCTGATCGCTGCGACTGTGATTGACTAAAACTGCTAGGCGCAGCAGCAGACATAAATGCATTAATTTATGGCCACCGACCTTGTTGACATCAATTTTATCGTCCTGACGCAGCTTGCGGCGATGATGCGCAACCAGATGCGACAGATGGTTTTGATCAATTTGTGAAAAGCCTGGAATATCCGAATGTTGTAATAAATAAGCACCATGACGATGATAGCCACCATGACTGATCGCCAGACCAATTTCATGTAAATAGGCCGCGCGGCGCAGTAAATCACTGTCATCGCTGGTCAATTTCAGCTCCGCGGCTACGCCTTCAAACAGGTGCTGCGCGGTTTTGACCACACGTTCTGCCTGTTTCGGATCGGCGTTATAACGGCCCATCAGCGCCTGCACACTGCGGTCCCGGATATCTTCATGCTGGAAACGGCCTAGCAGGTCATACATTACGCCTTCACGTAAGGCACCATCGGAATAAACCAGTTTATCAATATCTAAAATATCAAAAACTGCATATAAAATCGCAATCCCGGCTGGCAAAACTGCTCGTCGATCTTCTTTTAAACCGTCAAAGTCCATTTCAGAGACATGCTTGTATTTAAGCAGCTTATCTTTAAGTTTTTCCAGGCCCTCACGGGTCAGATTTTCCTGCGCATTGCTCCAGCCCATATTCACGGTAATCTGGCGGCAGGCTTTAATGGTGCCACTTGAGCCTACTACGGTATCCCAGCCGGCATTTTTATAGGTATTGGCAATGGTGGATAATTCTTTGCGTGCGGCAAACACGGCTTTGTCAAAACTTTTATGGTTAATTTCACCTTCGGCGAAAAAGGCTTTGGTATAGGCCACGCAGCCCATCTGTAAAGATTCGGTATGAATAGGTTCGAATTCTTCACCAATAATCAGCTCGGTTGAACCACCGCCAATATCAATCACCAGGCGGCGACCACTGTTTTCCATGGTGTGCGACACACCCAGATAAATTAAGCGGGCTTCTTCACGACCGGCAATAATTTCAATGGGTTTTGGCAAGATTTCTGCGGCTTTTTGAATAAATTCATGTCCGTTTTTGGCCTGACGCAAGGCGTTGGTGGCAACAATACGTAAACGGTTCGGCTGTACAGCGCTTAAACGTCCGACAAAGCGTGCCAAACAGGCTAAACCGCGCTGCTGTGCGGCTTCGGTTAAATTTTTATTCTCATCTAAACCAGCGGCAAGCTGTACTTTTTCTGACATTGATGCCACTTTTTTTACTTCACCATGATCCACACGGGCAATGGCCAGGTGGAAGCTGTTCGACCCCATATCGATGGCTGCAAGTAACTCTTCATCAATTAAAAAATCAGACATTCTTCAAACAAACCTATACAGAATTGTGCCTAGAGTAATTCACATACATGCAATTTAAAAGCCATTTGTGCGCACATTTCGATGAGTATTTAAATTTTCGGCAGATGTGACAATTGTGTGACACGATCATCAGCATCGTGAGCATCAATTAGACAAATTCACAGGAAAGATCGAAAATTTACATATTCCTCTACATTGTTCTAGATGGCTATGTAATACTAATAAATATAGCTATCTATACAAAAATTCATTTGGAGCACATTCCATGTCTGGCAACATCGTAAACACAACGGATGCAAACTTCGAAGCAGACGTTCTTCAATCTGAAACACCTGTATTGGTTGACTTCTGGGCGGGCTGGTGTGCGCCTTGTAAGGCAATTGCGCCAGTACTTGAAGTTTTGGCGACTGAATATGAAGGCAAAGTTAAAATTGTGAAAGTTGACGTGACCGCTTGCGAACAAACTGCCGTGAACTACAACATCCGTAACATCCCTGCACTGTTGATGTTCAAAAATGGTGAAGTGGTTGCCCAGCAGATTGGTGCTGCACCAAAATCGAAACTGACTGCATTTATTGATGAAAACATCTAAATCCTGTCTGTTTAGAAAAATTAAAATACGCTATGTTTCATAGCGTATTTTTTTCGTCTATAAATTGACAAATCGGCGTTTCTCTCTTATATTGCTTGCTCAAGAAATAAAGGACTTCCCGTCCCGCCCGTTTCTTAAAAGACACAACACAAAAATGCCGCTCGGCAACAGAAATTGTTTTTTCACATTTTTCTCTGAAACAATTAATCAGTCCTCTGAATTGTTATTGTGCAAATACAATTGCGTTCGTTTTATTGCCTGCATGCGGTCAAATGTTGCTTCCCTTCCAACCTGTACCCCAGAATTTTTGATTCTATCTGATCACCTATGAATTTAACCGAACTCAAGAAAAAACCGATTGGCGAACTCATCAAGATTGCCGAGTTTATGGGCCTTGAAGGAATGGCTCGTAACCGTAAGCAAGACATTATTTTTGCCATCTTAAAACGTCATGCAATGAATGGCGAAGAGATTTTTGGTGATGGCGTGCTCGAAATTCTGTCAGATGGTTTTGGCTTCTTACGCTCTGCAGCAGGCTCTTATTTAGCCGGTCCTGACGATATCTATGTCAGCCCTTCGCAAATTCGTCGTTTTAACCTGCGTACCGGTGACACCATTACCGGCACCATTCGCCCACCAAAAGAAGGCGAACGTTATTTTGCCCTGTTAAAAGTTAACCAGATTAACTACGACACGCCAGAAAACTCGCGCAATAAAATCCTGTTTGAAAACCTGACCCCGCTGTTCCCAACCGAACAACTGGTCATGGAACTTGGTAACGGTACCACTGAAGATTTAACCGCGCGTGTGGTTGACTTGGTTGCGCCAATTGGTAAAGGCCAGCGTTCAATTATTGTAGCGCCGCCAAAAGCTGGTAAAACCATGTTATTACAAAACATCGCCCAGTCGATTGTACGTAATAACCCGGAAGTATTCCTGATTGTTCTGCTGATTGACGAACGGCCGGAAGAAGTGACCGAAATGGAACGTACCGTGCGTGGTGAAGTGGTTGCCTCAACCTTTGATGAATCTCCAGCCCGTCACGTACAAGTGGCTGAAATGGTAATTGAAAAAGCCAAGCGTCTGGTAGAACACAAAAAAGATGTGGTGATTCTGCTTGACTCGATTACCCGTTTAGCGCGTGCCTATAACACCGTGGTGCCATCTTCAGGTAAAGTCCTGACTGGTGGTGTCGATGCTCACGCACTGGAACGTCCAAAGCGTTTCTTTGGTGCCGCACGTAATATTGAAGAAGGCGGCTCACTGACCATCATCTCAACCGCGTTAATTGAAACCGGCAGCAAGATGGATGAAGTGATTTACGAAGAATTCAAAGGTACCGGTAACCAGGAAATTACGCTGGATCGTCGTATTGCGGAAAAACGCGTATTCCCTGCCATGAACATCAAGAAATCAGGTACCCGTCGTGAAGAGCGCCTGATGTCTGAAGACAACCTGCGTAAGGTCTGGATTCTGCGTAAGCTGCTGCATACCCAAGATGAACTGGCAGCCATGGAATTCCTGCTGGATCGTATGAAAGAAACCAAAACCAATGACGAGTTCTTTGATCATATGAAGCGTAAAGCCAGCAACTAAGATCAAAACTTTTTAAAAAGGCCATCGTATAACGATGGCTTTTTTATTTCGGTTGACCATCTTTACATAAAGACACAATTGGACGTTTTCTGTGTAAACTTATTTTTAAGTAAATGATTATAAATAAGTATTTCAAAAAAACCCTATAGTTTTTAATGATTTAAATCGCCTTTCGCCAATATAAACTGAACTCTTGATTGTTATTTTCTGTTAAAAAACAACGTATTTTAGGGCTTTTTTCGGCTTTTTTTAGAGCAAGCTAGTAGTAATTAAAAAAACTCAGTGATAGCATATTCGCAGACCAGTTAGACTGCTCCTGCGTTGTTAGTGCCTAACAAAATTAGGAATAATAAAAGCATATAACAGGCTAACGTCGGTTTTTTTTAATCTCAATTTTTTAGAGAGTGATGCCATGTTATTCAAAAAAATCGCTATTGCTGCTGCAGTTGCTACTACTTTAGCTTTCGTTGGTTGTGCTAAAAAAACTGAAGAAGCTGCTGCTGACGCTAACCAAGCTGCATCTGAAGCTGTTGTAGCTGCTTCTGAAGCTGAAGCTGCTGCTGACGCTGCTGCTGTTGAAGCTGCTTCTGGCGCTGATGCTGCTGTAGACGCTGCTGCTGATGCTGCTGACACTGCTGCTGCTGCTGCTACTGACGCTGCTGATGCTGCTACTGACGCTGCTGATGCTGCTGTTGACGCTGCTGCTTCTGAAGCTCAATAATCTTAGATTATTGACAAAAAGAGAGCCTTTTGGCTCTCTTTTTTATTGTCTGAATATTTCTTACAACATCTCATCATCACATACAAGGAACACGGTAATACCTGCCGTTAGAACCTCAGCCCTTACTTTTTTAGCGGCATAAAAAAGCAGATCAATCGATCTGCTCATTTCCAACACGTTGGCGGAACTTCTGTCCGGCACGGAAGGTTACCACCCGGCGTGCAGAAATCGGAATTTCTTCACCCGTCTTCGGATTTCGGCCTGGACGTTGACGTTTATCACGCAACTCGAAGTTACCAAAACCTGAAAGTTTCACCTGCTCCCCAGAGATTAGCGCCTGGCTAATCTCATCGAAGAATAACTCGACCATTTGTTTCGCTTCACGACGGTTTAAACTCGTGAGCTCACTTAAATGATCAGCCATTTCTGCTTTTGTTAATGCTGTCATGAAGCCCTCAATGTCGCTTGATAAGTGTTTTCTAACACTTTTAGGATATTGTCCATACCTGATTTAATTTCAGCATCTTCAAGCGTACGTGTCGGATGTTGCCATAACAGTGCAAATGCCAATGAGCGTTTACCCGCTTCAACACCTTGACCAGTGTACACATCGAATAACCAGGTTGAATGCAGAAGCTCGCCGCCCGTTTGTTCGATAAGTTGCTGAATTTCGCTAACATTAATCTTATCACTAATTAAAAGCGCAATATCACGTCTTACCGACGGAAAACGTGATAATTCTGTAAAATTAGATACATAAGTTTGCAAAACAGCCTGCTGATCCAGTTCCGCCACCCAAGTGGTGCCCAAATCCAGTTCATTTTCCAGAGATGGATGCAAACGGCCCAAATAACCAATTGACTGACCATTGACCAGAATCTCTGCAGATTGGCCTGGATGCAACCAGCTACGCTCTGAGCGTACATATTCGACCTGTACACGACCTGCTGCCAGCAACTCTTCAACTTCACCTTTCAGGTCAAAGAAGTCCATGGCTTGTGGCTTGCCATGCCATGATTCTGCTGTTTTAGCGCCCACAGCAATCATTGCCAGGGTTGGAATCTGTTTCAGGTCATGAATTGAAGCTGCATTCTGATAATCAAAACGTAAACCCAGTTCAAAGAAACGCACACGGCTTTGCTGACGGTTAATGTTGTACTGTACGCAAGGAATCAGGCTCGACAGCAAAGTTGAACGCATCACCGCCAGATCGCTTGAAATCGGGTTCGCCAATGCCAGCGGGTTGACCGCCGCATTTAGCTGTTTTTCCAGTTTCAGGTCAGCAAAGCTAAAGCTGATTGCTTCCTGATAACCCAAAGTCACCAGGGTTTGACGCAGCTGTGCCACTTCAAACTGATCCTGATACTTCGCCAGTTTGGTGTCAATCACCGGCAGGCTGATTTGAATATTGTCATAACCGTGAATACGCGCGACTTCTTCAATCAGGTCCTGGTAAATGGCCATGTCATAACGATGCGATGGCGGTACCACAGACCATTGGCCTTGCGCTTTTACTGTTACTTCACAGCCCAAGCGTGTTAAAGCATCGGTAATAAAGTCTGAATCTACGCTATAACCCAGCAGCTGATCGACCTGTGCCTGTTCCAGTTCAATCGCGTCACGTGTTGGCAATACTGCTGCATTTTCTGCCACCGTAATTGGACCGAACTCACCGCCTGCAAGCTCAGAAATTAACTGAGAGGCACGGTGCATGGCGATCAATGGCAGTTCAAAATCCACACCACGCTCATAACGCTGAGAGGCATCGGTATGCAGGCCAAAACGGCGCGCACGACCGGCAATATGCAGCGGTGCAAAGAAAGCAGATTCCAGGAAGATTTCAGTGGTTTCCTCGGTAACCGATGAAGACAGACCACCCATGATGCCGGCAATCGCCAGAGCTTTTTCATCATCGGCAATCACCATGACATCGTCTTGCAGTTCTACTTCTTGTTCATTCAATAGAACAAGTTTTTCGCCCGCAGTCGCCTGACGCACCTGTACAGCACCTTGCACTTTTGCAGCATCAAAGGCATGGAGTGGTTGACCCAGTTCCATCAAGACATAGTTGGTAATATCAACCAGAATGCTGTGCTGACGGATACCCGAACGTGCCAATGCGCGCTCCATCCATTCAGGCGTCGCGGCTTTGGTATTCACGTTCTTGATCACACGACCTAAATAACGTGGACAGCCTTCAGTCGATACAACCACTTTCTTTTCATCAGCAATGCTTGCAGCCATTTCTTTAATTTCAGGCGCAGTCACAGGCAGTTGGTTAATCACCCCAATTTCACGTGCGATCCCACGAATACTGAAACAATCACCACGGTTTGGCGTGATGCTGATGTCAATCACGTTGTCATCTAGGTCCAGATATTCACGGATGTTGACACCGACCGGTGCATCCACAGGAAGTTCTAATAGACCGTCGATTTTATCTTCTAAGTCAATTTCAGATGCACCGCAGAGCATGCCTTGTGATTCCACACCACGCAGTTTGCCTTTCTTGATTTTAAAATCGCCTGGTAATACTGCACCAATAGTTGCCACAGGTGCTTTCATACCTGCTCGTACGTTTGGCGCGCCGCAGACGATTTGTAAAGGCTCACCTGAACCAATGTTCACCGTCGTTACACGTAAACGGTCTGCATCTGGATGTTGTTCAACCGTCAGCACTTCACCAACCACTACACCAGTAAATGGTTTTGCAGCTGGAGATAAATCATCAACTTCCAAACCCAGCATGGTTAACTGGTCAGAAAGTTTTTCGCTATCGATGGCTGGGTTGACCCACGTGCGTAGCCAATTTTCGCTAATTTTCATTAATATAAAACCTGTAATTCAAATCTCTAAAATCCCCCTCTAACTCCCCCTTAAAAAAAGGGGGAGAACCCTATGTCACCGATGGACAACCCCTCTCCTTTTAGGAGAGGTCAGGGAGAGGTATAAATTTGTTTTAAGCAAACTGGCGTAAGAAACGCACATCATTCTGGTAGAACATACGTAGGTCGTTAATGCCATAACGCAACATTGCAAAACGCTCTACGCCCAGACCAAAAGCAAAGCCTTTATATTTGTCCGGATCAATACCTGCAGCGCGTAATACATTTGGATGCACCATACCGCAGCCCAGCACTTCTAACCATTTACCGCGCTCATCCATAATATCCACTTCAGCACTTGGCTCGGTGAACGGGAAATACGACGGACGGAAACGGACTTTCAAATCTTTTTCAAAGAATTCGTTCAGCAAGTTCACCAGTAAACCTTTCAGTTCAGCAAAGCTGGTGTTTTCCGCCACGTACAAACCTTCAATTTGGTGGAACATTGGTGAATGCGTCTGGTCGGAGTCACAGCGATAAACACGGCCCGGGCAGACAATACGGATTGGCGGCTGCTGGGTTTCCATAGTCCGAATCTGTACACCAGAGGTATGGGTACGCAGCAAATGAGTCGCATCAAAATAGAACGTGTCGTGCATGGCACGGGCCGGGTGATGGCCTGGAATATTCAGCGCTTCAAAGTTGTGATAATCATCTTCAACTTCTGGGCCAGTAGCCACAGTAAAGCCAGCTTTGGTAAAGAACTGGCAAATACGCTCTTGCACCTGAGTTACCGGGTGAATGGAGCCAATGGTCTGACCACGGCCTGGTAAAGTAATATCCACCGTTTCGCTGGCAAGTTTTTGTTCTAATGCCGCTTGCTGTAATGCTGCCTGACGCTCGGTTAATGCAGTATTAATGGCTTCACGCACCGCATGGATTTGCGCACCAAACGCTTTACGCTGTTCAGGATCCATTTTACCAAGTGACTTAGATTGTTCCGCGAGCTGGCTTTTCTTCCCCGTAAATTGCACCCGTACTTGATCGAGTGTAGCAAGGTCGTCTGCTGCTGCAATGGCAGCGAGCGCTTCAGTGGTCAGGGCTTCCAGTGACATAGTAACTCTCAAAGCAACAAATTTTGAATATAATTAAAAAACCCCACATTCTAACAGTTTTTGGACAGTAGAATGAAGTTGCATTGCAGGAAAATTAGATTGGCATCGCAATTTGGAAAAAGTATAAGATAATCAAAATATCAATGAGATCAAACACTATGGCGCTCGATCAAATTTGGAAACAGCAACTGACCCTGGTCACCTATGGCAATGAATATCTGAGCCAGGATTTGAGTTTCAGTCGCTGGCGTGCGCATCCCATTTTTAATCAGCACATGTTCTGGTTTCGTGATTTAAATTCCCAGCATCTGCTGGCCCAGCATTTTGAAATCTGGCTGGAAGGCTTAAAACGCCAGGGTACAACCCGACTGAGTCTGCACAATGCCAGTCTGCTGGTCGATGAAAAAAATCCCAATGCCAATGTCGAGTTACTTCCCTACCCGCATTTTATTGTCAGCCATGAAGCACATAAAAAATTTGCCTGGATTTGTGGCAAGGAATTGCCGGAATGGTATAACGCCGACAATGATTATGAATTTCCATCGGCACAGCGTATTGAATTGCGCCAGGAAACGTTCTGGCGTTATGAACTCAATAGTAAGCTGGCCAAAAAGGTAGAGGCCGATCTAGAACCCGCTCACTGGGATGAAATTCATCTGTTTACCGAGCAGGAGCTGTTTTCTCATACACTGGCGGCCGACTTTCAGCCACCTGAACAGCAGAATTTACCCTATTATGGTGTTCCGCTTACGGCAGATACACCTGATCCGCATCAGCTGTCTTTATTACCGACTCACTATCAGGCCGATTATGCACATCGCATGCTGTACCGTTTAGAAGCGCTAAAAGATGATATTCAACAGAAAATCCAGCATCCCTATAATGCAGATAATGAAGTGCTGAGTCCGGAAGAGCAGCTTGACCTGCGCCATTTTGCCCAGAAGCTGGATGATTTAAGCGCCAAATTTATTGTCAAGGTGGCCAACCATTACCAAAGCGCCCAGCTGACGCCTGTCGCACAGCCGAATCCGCTGGAACCGTTCGCATCTGACAACAAGGCTACCCATGCGCAAGCAGCGCATTCAGCCAAAGCCCCGTCTCATCATAAAGTTGGTGCGACTGGAGTCATCAAGCTGATTCTTATTACTGTGGTAATTTGTTTATTGGCCTATTATTTCGGACTTTAAACGCGATTCAGAAACCGTTCAACTTCAGTCGCTGAAGTCAGCCGAATCCAGTGCAGATGGGCATATTCGGGAGATTGTATCAGCTGCAGATAATGCCGGCGATTTTTCTGATGGGTTTTAATCATCCACCAGACAATCGAATCGCGGCTAAACAGCTGTCTGATCGTTTCCTGATTATTGGAATTAGGCCAGAGGGTTTGCTGTGAAACCGCGCGCTGCACGGCGCGTTGTACAGAACGCAGTAAATTGCTATGAAACGGTAAATCCAGCCAGATGATGGTATCGGCCTGCGCCCATTTAATGGGAATGGTGCGAGTATAGTTGCCATCAATCACATAGCCATTGGGTGCCTGCTCAATGGCTGCCTGAATTTTGGCAAAAAAATCTGTATCAGCACTTTGCTGCCAGTCATCTAACCAGAACAGATTATCCAGCTCGATATAGGCCAGTCCCAGCTTTTCTGCCAGCGCCCGGGCAAAAGTCGATTTGCCTGAAGCCGAAGTACCAACCACATTAATTCGCTGCATACAATTTCCCTACTCTATCATTCAGACCCTGATTCTGCGCAATAAAAAAGACCGCATAAAGCGGTCTTCTTTTAAGTCACGAGGACTTAGGCAGCCAATGCACCTTTCGCTTTTTCAGCTAAAGCAGCAAATGCAACTGCGTCATGCATAGCGATGTCAGCAAGTACGCGACGGTCGATGATCACTTGAGCTTTCTTCAAACCAGCAATCATACGGCTGTAAGACAAGCCGTTTTGACGAGCACCAGCATTGATACGCGCAATCCATAGAGCACGGAATTGACGTTTCTTCTGACGACGGTCACGGTAAGCGTATTGACCTGCTTTGATTACCGCTTGGAACGCTACGCGATATACGCGTGAACGAGCACCATAGTAACCTTTAGCACGAGCAAGAATTTTTTTATGACGGCGATGAGCCTGTACACCACGTTTTACACGAGCCATTTATAAATCTCCTTAGATGTATGGGCACATACGACGAACTGAAGCAACGTCACTCACGTGAACCATTACACAGCCGCGCAATTGACGGATACGTTTAGCAGATTTTTTGGTCAAAATGTGGCGTTTGAACGCTTGTTTACGCTTGAAACCGTTAGCAGTCGCTTTGAAACGTTTAGCTGCACCACGGCGAGTTTTTAACTTAGCCATAACAACCTCTTTTAAGTACCTGTTCGGCTCATTTGCACCATTACAAACGACCTGCAGGTAAGGGAGCACGTATTCTAAAGCATCTTTGTCTAAAACAAAAGCAGATATTGCAAAAGTCGCTCGCCTTCTATCGGCAGATGAGGTCTTTGAGATTAGCAGGATCTCTCCTTTTTATTGAACAGCCAAAACATACAGATGGAACCTCTTATTTTTATAGCGGAAGACTTGTACTGACGGCCAATTCAGGAAATACTGCGCAGCGTTCCTTCTTTTGCCCAACAACAAGCTAATCCTCATGAAAAAAACCATTTGCCTGAGTCTGTGTCTGGCGCTGCCGCTTAGTGCCACGCTTGCCATTGCTGCCCCTGCCGAACAACTGCAAGTACAAAAAACCTCGGCGTTGGCTGCCCATCTGACCACGCGTATTCAATGGACCGAGTTTCCGCAGCTGCGTTATAGCAATGCCGATTTAAAGCAGCAAAACCGCGCGGCCATTTTACGGATTCATGCCGATGAATCGGGGCAAATCAACAAGGTCACGGTACAGGAAAGCACCGGACTAAAATCTTTAGATCAGCTGATTAGCCAGGCGGTAAAACAGGCCAGAATCAAACCACATCTGGTCGATGATACCCCGGTTCCAGTGATTGGTTATCAGGTCTTTCATCTGGATTTAAAAGATACTGCTCAGGACTGCCACTACAGCTTTGACTCGACTGTCTGGCAAGCGCAGCAAGCCGGCGCAAAAAGCGCGTTTCAATATCGCAGCCAGCCTCAACTGAACGTCACCGAAGATGAGTTAAATGGTCATGCCCGCCGGATTCAGTTCAAAATGAAAGCCGATAAATACGGCAACATCCACAAGGTTAAAATTCAGCAAGGTTCCGGCCGTTATGCGCTGGACCAGAAACTGATTCAGGCGCTGCAAGGTGCACAGGTCGATGTACCACGCAAATTCTGGATCTATAAAAAATCCAACCTGAAAGATGAAGTCCGTTTTCAGCCAGCAGAATGTGAGGGCTAAACTAGAACATGGCATAAGCCAGATAAATAAACAGATAACGCCCGATTTTGGCTACACTCACCATCAGCAGAAATCGGGCGAAGTTTTCTTTCATTAAACCGGCAATTAAGGTGATTGGATCACCAATCACCGGCACCCAGCTCAGCAGTAAGGACCAGAAGCCATATTTCCGATAAATCTGCTGTGCCTGCTGCAGCTTGGGTTCAGACACCGGAAACCAGCGCTTGTCTTTATACTGCTCGATCTTGAGTCCTAACCACCAGTTCACACAGCTGCCCAGAATATTGCCCAGACTGGCGATGGCTATTAAAGCCATCACCGAATGTTGCTCTTGAATGAGCAGGCCCAGTAATACCGCTTCAGATTGCAACGGCAATAAGGTAGCCGCCCCAAAGGCCGACAGAAATAACAGCAGATAAGCCATAACAGATGCAGTTAACAGGTTCTGCCCATCTTAACTGAAATCACAAAAAAAGCACCCGAAGATGCTTTAGGTGATTTTATGATGATTATTTAAACCTGAATCGCCAGGGCGCGTTGTACTGCCGGACGGGCGGTTAAACGCTCAATATAATCCTGCACATGCGGATAATCTTCTAGCGGAATCTGCTGCCATTCATGGCGTAACAACCACGGTAAAATCGCCATATCGGCAATTGAATATTCACCGGCTACATATTTCTGCCCGATCAGCTGCTTGTTTAACACGCCATACAGACGTTTGCTTTCATTGACATAACGCTCGGTGGCATAGGCTATACGCTCGGGTGCAAAGCGGCTAAAGTGATGGTTCTGCCCCAGCATCGGGCCTAAGCCACCCATTTGCCACATCAGCCACTGCTCCACCTCTACCCGCTCGAGCTCATCTACCGGATAGAACATACCGGTTTTACGGCCCAGATATTGCAAGATCGCCCCCGATTCAAAAATCGAAATCGGCTGGCCATTCGGTCCATCCTGATCGACGATAGCCGGAATTTTATTGTTGGGAGAAATGCGCAGAAAATCTGGCTGAAACTGGTCGTTTTCAAGGATATTAATCGGGAAAATCTGGTATGGCAGCGCCATTTCTTCTAAGGCAATCGTAATTTTATGACCATTGGGCGTGCCCCAATAATAAAGATCAATCATGTGTATATCCTTGCGCTCTTGTCGTTGTCATGTGTTATTGCTCTGCCGTTAAAGATACGAGATAAGCCTGAGCAGGGCAACTGTTGTCACATAAAAATTAAACACCAGAGATGACCCGCAGCTGTTCGAAAGTCACCGAGCTTTTATCATGCAAAGTATGCTGAGCTGCTCAACATACCGAACGATCATTACGTCAAAATATTAGTGACCTCATAAACTGTAGTCACAAAAAAAGCACTGCTGGGCAGTGCTTTTTTGATTCGGAGATGCTTACTTTTTCTTTTTCGGTCCAAGCAGCATACCCATTTGACGACCTTCCATTTTTGGCGCCTGTTCAACTACACCAATTTCAGCTACATCCGCTTCAATTTTCTGTAATTGTGCCAGACCCAATTGTTGGTGCGCCATTTCACGACCACGGAAACGCAGCGTGATTTTGACTTTGTTGCCTTCTTCCAAGAACTTTAAAATGGCACGCAGTTTTACGTTGTAGTCACCTACATCGGTTGCTGGGCGCAATTTAATTTCTTTTACCTGCACTTGATGCTGCTTTTTCTTGGCATCTTTTTGCTTTTGCTTCAGGTCAAACAAGTGCTTGTTGTAATCCATGATTTTACAAACAGGCGGCTCTGCATTTGCCACAATCTCAACGAGGTCAAGATCTGCATCCTCTGCAGCACGCAATGCTTCCGCTAAAGAAACAATTCCTTTTTGTTCACCATCCGCTGCAACGAGGCGTACTTCTTTTGCACGGATCTCGTCATTAATTGCAGGGCGGTTACTCTTAGCACCTTGTTGTTGGTTACGGTCAGGCTGTTTAATCTTTCTTACTCCACAATGTACCGGCCGCGTTCGGCAACGGCTGCTTTTACTAGGTCAATGAAAGCATCAATTGACATAGTACCCAAATTTTTTCCTGAGCGGGTACGCACGTTCACTGTACCTTCCTCTACTTCACGGTCGCCAAGAACCAGCAAGTAAGGAATACGCTCTAAAGTACGTTCACGAATCTTAAAGCCGATTTTCTCATTTCTCAAGTCAGAAATCGCACGGATACCGTTTTCTTTCAGTTTCTCGACGACTGACCCACAGGCTTCAGCTTGCGCGTCGGTAATATTCATTACACAGGCTTGTGTTGGCGATAACCAAGGTGGCATAAAGCCCGCATAGTGTTCAATAAGTATACCAATAAAACGCTCAAAACTCCCAAGAATCGCACGGTGTAACATTACCGGCTGATCACGGTCGTTATCTTCCGTCACATAAGAAGCATCTAAACGTTCTGGCAAGTTAAAGTCACACTGAATGGTACCGCACTGCCATACACGGCCTAAGCAGTCTTTCAATGAGAATTCAATTTTCGGACCATAGAATGCACCTTCACCCGGCTGTAATTCCCAGGCCAGACCCGCTGCATCCAAAGCATCGGCCAGTGATTTTTCCGCCAGATCCCACAGTGCATCATCACCCACACGTTTTTCAGGACGAGTCGATAACTTCATTTGCACATCTTCAAAGCCAAAGTCTTTGTAGACATCTAAGGTTAACTGAATAAAGTCAGCAACCTCTTGGCCAATCTGCTCTTTGGTACAGAAAATATGCGCGTCATCTTGCGTGAAACCACGTACCCGCATAATACCGTGCAATGAACCCGATGGCTCGTTACGGTGACATGAACCAAATTCTGCCAGACGGATTGGTAAATCACGATACGACTTTAGGCCCTGGTTAAACACCTGCACGTGACATGGGCAGTTCATTGGCTTCACTGCGTAGTTACGGTTTTCAGAATGCGTGGTAAACATGTTTTCCGCATAGTTCGCGGCATGACCCGATTTTTCCCACAGGGTGAAATCGACCACCTGCGGGGTACGGATTTCCTGATAACCGTTGTCCTGCTGCACTTTACGCATGTACTGTTCCAGCACCTGGTAAATGGTCCAGCCATTTGGATGCCAGAACACCATACCCGGTGCTTCTTCCTGCATATGGAACAGGTCTAAGGCTTTACCAATTTTACGGTGGTCACGCTTTTCTGCTTCTTCAATACGTTTGATGTAGGCAGCCAGCTGTTTCTTGTCAGCCCAGGCGGTACCATAAATCCGTTGCAGCTGCTCGTTTTTGGCATCACCGCGCCAGTAAGCACCCGAGATTTTGGTCAGCTTGAATGATTTTAAGAATTTGGTATTTGGTACGTGCGGACCACGGCACATATCCAGATAGTCCTGATGGTAGTACAAGCCCATTTGAGTTTCTTCAGGCATGTCTGCAATCAGGCGCAGTTTGTATTCTTCGCCACGCGCAGTGAATTCAGCAATGACTTCATCACGCGGGGTCATTTTTTTCACAACATCGTAGTCCTGGTCGATGAGCTTTTTCATACGCTCTTCGATGGCCGCCATGTCATCTAAAGTAAATGGACGTGGCATCCAGATGTCATAGTAGAAACCTTCTTCAATGACTGGACCAATCACCATTTTTGCTTCAGGGAACAATTGTTTTACCGCATGGCCCACCAGGTGCGCACAAGAGTGACGAATAATTTCGACCCCTTCTTCGTCTTTCGGTGTGATGATTTGTAAGGTGGCATCTTCAGTAATTAAATCGCAGGCATCGACTAAACGATCGTTCACACGACCTGCCACAGTATTTTTGGCAAGACCTGGGCCGATGCTTTGTGCAACTTCCATCACAGATACAGCTTGATCAAATTGTTTTTGATCACCATTCGGCAAAGTGATAATTGGCATAGAAAATCCTTAAGGAGTGATGCCCCGTACCATGGAGCATGTCACCGCGAGATTATGATCGAGGAGAACCTCAAAAGATAAAAAACGGTGGTAAATAAAAAATCGACTAGAATTTTACACGTCTTGGTGCGGTGATTAAACCTTTTCTCCGAGAAAATTCAAATTAAGCCTCGTGTTTATGCTTAATTTTTTCCGATTTAAAAAAATGTGCTGCATGGGCCAATTTTATTTCCGGATTTACCGGTCAAACGGATGATGTGGCTTTTTATATGCTGATCTGGCCAATCTATCTGCAACTGCCATCATCAGCTACACCCAGATAAAAAAGAAATATCTCCATACAATTTTACCGGATCAAAAAAGGTTTATATTTCAGGTGATAGCGTGCCTATTTAGCTGCAATACCGCTCACTCGACTAAAGAATAACTGCAAGCCTGCACTGAAATGAATATCTTTAAACCAGAGAAACAATAAATATGATTAGGGAGTAATAATAATGGTTAGCGCATATGATCAATTGCCGCGTACCCCTGCCAATTTCGTGGCCTTGTCTCCACTGAGATACCTTGAACGCGCTGCTTATATCTACCCGCATCAGGATGCCATTATTCACGGTAAACGCCGCATTACCTGGCGAGAAAAATATCAGCGCTGCCGCCAGTTTGCCCATCAGCTACAACAGCTGGGGGTCGGCAAGAATGATACCGTGTCCACCTTACTCCCGAACGTACCAGCCATGCTGGAAGCACATTTTGCCGTGCCAATGGCAGGCGCCGTCCTTAATACCCTCAATACCCGACTCGATGCCAAAAGTCTGGCCTTTATGCTGGAACATGCCGAATCCAAAGTGTTACTGGTTGATCCGGAATTTTCCGCCGTGGCCAAAGAAGCGCTGGCGCTGGTGCCACAAGAGATTTTTGTGATTGATGTTGAAGATGAGCTGTATGAGCAGTGCTTTACTGCCCCGATTGGCCAGATTGAATATGAAGACTGGCTGGCTGAAGGCGATGCCAATTTTGAATGGTCACTCCCACAAGATGAATGGGATGCGATTAGCCTGAACTATACCTCTGGCACCACTGGCAACCCGAAAGGCGTGGTCTATCATCATCGTGGGGCTTATATCAATGCCGCCAGTAATATTATTGCCTGCGGTATGACCCCACGTGCCACCTATTTATGGACCTTGCCACTGTTCCACTGCAACGGCTGGTGTTTTGCTTGGACCATGGCAGCCAATGGCGGTACCAATATCTGCCTGCGTAAAGTCGATCCTGAGCTGATTTTTAAACTGATTGCTGAACATAAAGTTGATTACTTCTGCGGCGCACCGATTGTACTGTCGATGCTGATTAATGCTCCGGAACAGCAACAGATCAAAATTGAGCATCGCGTAGAAGTGATGGTGGCCGGTGCTGCACCACCTGCGGCGATTATTGAAGGGATGCGTAATCTGGGCATTAACGTGACCCATGTTTATGGCTTAACTGAAACCTATGGCCCATCGGCGCTATGTGCATCACAAGCTGGCTGGTCTGAGCTGACTATTCAGGAACAGGCGCAATTGCATTCACGCCAAGGCGTGCCGTATCCGCTGCAAGATGGCATGAAAGTCCTTGACCCGGAGACCATGCAACCGGTACCGAACGATGGCGAAACCATGGGCGAAATTATGTTCCGTGGCAATATCGTGATGAAAGGCTATTTAAAAAATCCGGAAGCGACGGCCGAAGCCTTTGCCGGTGGCTGGTTCCATACCGGCGACCTGGCCGTTTGCCAGCCGGATGGCTATGCCAAAATTACCGACCGCTCCAAGGATGTGATTATTTCCGGCGGTGAAAATATTTCCTCGCTGGAGGTTGAAGAGGTGCTGTACCAGCACCCTGCGGTCCTCACCGCGGCAGTGGTGGCCAAACCGGATCCGCGCTGGCAGGAAGTCCCGTGCGCCTTTATTGAAATTAAAGAAGGTAAAACCGTGACCGAAGATGAAATCATTGCCTTCTGCCAGCAGCATCTGGCGCGCTTTAAAGTGCCAAAAGAAGTGGTGATTACCGAGATTCCTAAAACCTCGACCGGCAAATTACAGAAGTTTGTATTACGTGAATGGGCCAAAAAACGCGCTGTCGGCGAGTTCGGTTAAAGCCAGCTGAGATGTTGATGCGGGTCATAGTGCCCGTTTTCAAATCAGTCACCCAAAAATGAACCGCAATAAAAAAACGACTCCATTGAGTCGTTTTTAATGGCTTCGGACCAGATGAAGTCTGATTAGCTTAATTGTCAGATAACAGCGCCACTTGCTGCACATAGTTAAACAATTTTAACTTGGATGCTTCCAGCTCTGCTGCGGGCATTTCCACTTTCAAATCACGGTGAATGCGCAACACATGCTGACGCAAGGTATGTCGTTCTGCCGCATTATAAGTTTTGCAGAAATCATTAATTACCGGATCACCATCTTTAATAATCCGCTCGACCCAGCGTTGCAGCTGTGCGGTTTTTTTGGCACCCTGCTGCGGGGTTAAATAAGACAGAATCACCGATTCATCTTCATTGCGCAGCAGTTTCCCAATCCGCTGGAACTGACGGCGACGCGCCTCATGCGAACTGATATTCTGCACTTCAATGAGTGCATCAATTAAACGCTCATCTACAGGAAGCTTTTGAATTTGCTTCAGGTTCAGTTGAGCCAACTGCTCGCCCAAAGCAGCCATACGCTGTACGGCTTTTTTCTGTTCAGTTTTACTTGCACGTCCTTCTAAAGATTCGAAATCATCTTCGGTAAAACGGTGCGGTCGACGTGCCACGATTAATCTGCCTCGTAAAATTTTGCTGCAAAAAGTGCCTGAATTTCAGATAAAGCTTGTTCTTCATCTGCACCTTCAATCACTAAACGTAAAGTTGTGCCCTTACCTGCGCCGAGCATGAGCAGGGACATGATATTTTTTGCATCGACCAACTTGTCACCTTTGCCAATTTGAATGGACGAACGGAATTTCGTGGTGACTTCAATCAGTTTGCCTGATGCACGCGCATGTAAACCTAGTTTATTAATTACCTCAACAGTTGTGTCAATCATGACCAGTGCTTCATTTCCCGGTGTAAGACTTGAATAGACCATTGTGCCTCAAGTGCCTTTTTTAGTCTATCCACCATATAAACAGATCGGTGCTGCCCACCGGTACAGCCAATAGAGATGGTCATATAATGACGATGCCCTTCTGCAAATGCAGGTAGCCATTTATTTAAAAACTGATAAATATCCTGGAACATTTCATTGGTCTGTTCATGCTGTTCCAGAAACTGTTGCACCGGCTCATCCAGCCCGGAATATTTGCGCAAAGACAGATCCCAATGTGGGTTCGGCAAATGCCGGATATCAAAGACATAGTCGGCATCCAGCGGAATACCATGCTTGTAGCCAAAAGATTGCAAAATCACAATCAGTTTATCGGTCTGACCCAGCTTCGACAGCAAGGTATGCTTTAAGTCATGCACACTCTTGTCGGTGGTATCAATGTGCACCGTGGAGCGCAGCTGAATCGGCATAAGCAGGACTTTTTCTTCCTGAATGCATTGATGCAGACTTTTAAACCGGCTGGCCAGAGGATGCGGACGGCGCGAAGCACTAAAGCGGGTGATCAGCTCCTGATCTTGGGCAGTCAGATAAATAATATCGACCGAGCCATGACCTTGCAACTGTTCAAACACCTGGTCAAATTCCTGCAAATTGGCGCGGGTACTGCGTACATCGACCCCTAGCGCCAGCTGTTCCAGATTATTTTCCAGATCAAGCTTGGCCACAATTTCGGGCAGCAATGCCAGAGGAAGGTTATCAATACAGTAATATCCGAGGTCTTCGAGAACCTGCAAAGCCGAGGATTTTCCTGAACCTGATTGTCCGGTCACAATCAAAATACGCTTCATGACAAGGCTGTCCTTTCCATTGCTGAGCTATGCAGTCGGTTTGATCTGCATATTATCAATTAAGCGGGTGCTTCCCAATTTTGCCGCCACGAACAAAACAATCTCTTGATTAAATTCATCAATTTTTTGCAGTTCAGGTGTACGTGCCTCTACATAGTCCACAACAAAGCCGGCCTGCGTCAATGCTGCCTTAATATTCGCTAACACTTCTGACAGCTTTTCACCCTGTTGCAGTGCCTGTTCAGCATTTTTCAGGCTTTGATAAATTACTGGTGCCGTTTTACGTTCCTGTTCACTTAAATAACCGTTACGGGAACTAAGGGCCAGACCATCCTCTGCCCGGACAATTGGCACGCCAATCACTTCCAGCGGAATATTCAGGTCACGTACAAACTGACGAATCACCGCCAGCTGCTGATAATCTTTTTGGCCAAAGAAGGCATAGTTCGGCTGCACAATATTAAACAGCTTGGTCACCACCACCGCGACGCCATCAAAATGTCCCGGACGCTGCAAACCACACAGGTCTTCGGTAATTTCAGACACACTGATGTTGGTTAAGCGCGGGTTTTTGCCATACATTTGCTCGACAGAAGGTGCAAATACGATGTCACAACCGGCTTCTGCCAGCAATTGACTGTCTTGTTCCAAGGTCCGTGGATAGTTGTCAAAGTCTTCATTTGGACCAAACTGAATCGGGTTCACGAAGATGCTGACCACCACCACATCACATAATTGACGCGCTTCACGCACCAGGCTCAGATGGCCTTCATGCAAATTGCCCATGGTCGGGACAAAACCAATAATTTTACGCGCTGCACGTGCAGGATTTAATGAGGCTGCCAATCCCTGAATCGTGGTTTCTGTTTTCATGTTTTACAACTCAACTTGGAAAGTTTGTTCACGTGCCGGGAAAGAACCGTCTTGTACCGCAGCATGATAGGCTTTGAAGGCATCTAAAATGGCTGTTTCACCAGACTGCTCTTTCATAAAGTTCCGTACAAATTTGGCAACGCGGCCAAACGTCAGACCCAGCATATCTTGCACCACCAGCACCTGACCATCGGTGTCTGCACCGGCACCAATTCCAATTACCGGAATATGCGGGAACAGGGCGCTAATTTCCTGACCAAGCTGCGCCGGTACACATTCCAGCAATAACAGCGCAGCACCGGCATCAACCACCGCCTGACAGTCGGCAATCAACTTGTCCGCCGCTTCACGGGTACGCGCCTGGAGTTTATAACCGCCAAAGACATGTACCGATTGCGGCGTCAGGCCCAAATGCACACACACTGGAATTCCGTTACGGGTCAGCACTTCTACGGTTTCAGCCAGCCAGGCACCACCTTCCATTTTGACCATTTGCGCACCGGCCTGCATCACGGTTTTCGAGCTTTGCAGTGCATCATTCAAGGTGGCATAACTCATAAATGGCAGATCGGTCATGATAAAGGCATGCTGATTGCCACGACGCACTGCTGCCGTATGATAGGCCATATCTTCAACAGTCACCGGCAAGGTAGAGTCACGGCCCTGAATCGACATCCCCAGCGAGTCGCCAATTAAAATACTATCAATTTCAGCAATTTCCATTGCCTTGGCCATACTCGCATCATAACAAGTCAGGCAGGAGAATTTGCGACCATCGGCTTTAAATTGTCTTAAGTCACTGAGACTAATCATGGAGATGTTCCTCTAGGAAAAGCATAGAACATGCTAAAAATCACTTTAAATATTTGCCCAGTGTTCATGGTCCAGCACATCCAGTGCGGGCTGTTGAATGAACGGCAAGTCTTTTAATAATTGCGTATGCACACGCAGTTCGGGGTCTAAATCCAGTAATGGAATGACCACGAAATCGCGTTCTAAAACGCCGACATGCGGCACAGTCAGACGTTCATGCTGAATCTGCTCCTGTCCATAGAGGAGTAAATCCAGATCGAGCGTGCGTTCACCCCAATGGCGTAAACGCACCCGTCCGGCTTCCTGCTCAAAACGCTGCAGCTGATCCAGCAATTCCAGCGCCGGTAAATCTGTACGCAGCTGTACCACCGCATTTAAATAATTCGGCTGGTCTTGTGGCCCCATTGGCGGACTTTGATACAGTTTAGAGGTTTTGACCTGACCCAACGTCGCCAGCTTGTGTACAGCTTCGGTCAGAATCTGGCGTGAATCGCCCAGGTTACTACCCAGGCCAATATAAGTCACCCTACTCATTGTGTTGGCCCGAAAATAACCTGACTTAAATCCCGTTGTACCCGCTTGCGCTTCAGAATTGGATGGTCTGCACCAATCCCCGAGCCATTGCTTGATGATATTGATGCAACTTGGGCACGGGCATCTTCCTGCTGTTTGGCTTTACGGGCACGGCGGCTGCGTGGCTCCGGCTCATTCACCAGCGGTTCAATTTCGGCGGTCTGCGCGGCATTCAGCTGCTGCTCCAGATGTTCTTCCTGTGCAGCTTTGCGACGGCTCTTGGCCCGCTGACGGTTGTACTGGCCAATGGCACGTTCTTTTTCATCGGTGCTCATGGTCTGGTACTGATCCCACCACGTACCCATCTCTTGAGTCTGGGCATCGCCAGATCTTTCACGCAGCAGCAAAAAGTCGAAACCGGCACGGAAACGTGCATGGTTGGACAGGGCAGCAATTTGCTGAGGTTTTGGATTCAGCAAACGGGTTTGCATTTCCCAGACTTCACGAATAAAGGTTTCGGCAAAACGCGGAATCACCGTGCGGGTGGCCTGACGTTTCAACACATCCAGCCCAGCCTGTGCACGTGCTTCTGCCGGAATTACCCCTTTGGACAGATAAAAATCACAGCGCTCTAAAAATGGCTTCCACAGCAGCACCGCATAGAAAAAGGCCGGGTTGATGGTTTTGCCAATCGCAATGCGCTGATCGGTATTTTTTGCAGCCAGTTCAATAAAGGGGGTGATGTCCGGCTTGATGTCGGCAAAAAGCTGACGCCAGATACCGAAGTCGATTAGCATCGGCAAGACGCGATTTAAATGCCCCATGGTGAACAGTTTTTGCGATTCATCATACAGACGGTGCGGAGAAACATCGCGCAGCAACTGAGTCATTTCCGGAGTAAAAATCTCCAGAATGGCCGGATCAATATTGAAATTCAGCTTGGCCGCAAAACGTAAGGTCCGCAGCATCCGCACCGGATCTTCTTCAAAACGGACGGTCGGATCACCGAGCAGACGCAAGGTTTTGGATTTAATGTCATCAACTGCATGACAGAAATCCAGCACGATTCCTTTACGTGGCTGGTAATACAAAGCATTGATACTGAAGTCACGACGGGCAAAATCCTGCTCAATCGTGCCCCAGTTATTGTCTCTTAAAATCATGCCCGCAGCAGAGGTCACCGCTCTTTTCGGCGGTGCACGGAAGGTAGCAACTTCCACCAGTTCACGTCCAGAATAGACATGAGCCAGCTCAAAGCGGCGTCCGATAATGCGACAGCGGCGTCCGAACACCTCTTTGACCTGAGATGGCGTGGCATTGGTCACGGCATCAAAATCCTTCGGATTCAGGCCCAACATCAGGTCACGAACACCACCACCAACGATATAAGCTTCATAGCCAGCTTTGGTTAAAGCATCAATAACATCTAGAATGTAAGCAGGTAATTGCGTGGTTGATAAACCACATTTTGACGCGCGCAAAGTTTGCAAAAGACGCTGTCTCCTACGTCTGAACGTAAAATAGATTAGATGACGCTAATCATATCTCTAACACAATCAAAGGGCAATTTGATTATCTCAATACTCGGGCCCGGCTGATGCGGTGTTGGCCGATGATCAGACCCGATTAAATACCCAGCCGGTGCCGGTTTTTGGCCAATAATGCCGGTCCAATCCCTTTGACTAACTGTAAATCTTCAATCCGTTTGAATTTTCCATGCCGATTGCGGTACTCAATAATAGCTTCCGCCTTCTTTTGTCCCACGCCAGATAATTGCTGTAATTGCGCGGCTGTTGCCATATTCAGATTAATTTTTTCACTACTGCCTGCGCTAGCTGAACGGGGTTGGGAAGTCTTCGTAGAAGCCGACGAGCTTAAGCGGGCATCAATCGCCTCTTGTTCAGCCTTCCATTGCAGATAACGCGCATCATAATTTTCTGCCTGCGCATTTTGCAGCGCGAAAAAACTACAAAACAGGCAGAACATTAACGCCAGTTGAATTAGAGCTTGAGCGTGTTGAAATCTTATTCTTCTTGTCATGGTCACTCTGTCATTTTAATTGTTGTTTTGCCTGCTCCCACAGCTGATCCATTTCAGCCAACGACACCTGTTCTATATTTTTATGCTGCTGTTGTAACTGCTGTTCAATGAAAGCAAAGCGGGTTCTAAATTTATGTACGGTACTCAGCAAAGCCATTTCGCTGGACAGATTCAGTTTACGGCCAACATTAATTAAAGAAAATAAACAGTCACCCAGCTCATCCAGAATTTCGTCGGAATCTTGCCGATCCACCGCCTGTTTCAACTCCTGCAACTCTTCATCGACTTTCTGCATCGCGCCAGCGACATCGGAAAAATCAAAGCCAATCTTCGCGACATTGTGCTGTAACTGCTGCGCCTGCTGAATGGCCGGGCCATGTTTGACCTCAGATAAGCGCGATGCAGGTTTTCCGGCTTTTTCCTGCTGTTTGATCTGCTGCCACAATGCACTGACATCTTCCGGGCTTAAAGCCGCAAACTGCTCCGGCTGAAATACATGCGGGTGACGGCGAATCATTTTATCGGTAATGGCCTGCACCACATCCTGAAAATCAAAAGCACCCTGCTCGCTATACATTTGCGACTGAAACACCACTTGCAGCAATAGATCGCCCAGTTCCTCTTTGACGTCCTGAGCATGACCACTGCGCACGGCCGCTTCGACTTCATAGGCTTCTTCAATCGCATACTTGGTCAGCGATTCTGGGGTCTGCTTCTGGTCCCACGGACATTGCTCACGAAGCCGTTTCATCACTGCCAATAACTGATCCATGCCGATTTCCACCTTCTTCAACCATCATCTACATAAAAATATTTGCTATGCTCTCAACAGAACAACACTTTGAAAAACAAAAACACAAGGAGTTAGCCACATGCACAGTATCTTCATTAGTGGCGCAGCACAAGGCATTGGTGCAGCAGTGGCCCGCTTATTTTATCAGGCGGGTTATAAAGTCGGAATTTATGATTTAAATGTTGCACAGGCCGAGCAACTGGCGCAGCAGCTGGGTCCCAATGCGCAAGCCGGCGGGCTGGATGTCGCGGATTATGCACAGTGGCAAACGGCTTTGGCGCGTTTTGTAGACTGGGCTGGCGAGCTGAATATTCTAGTCAATAATGCCGGTATCTTATATTCGGGTGCTTTTGAAGACACCGAGATTCAGGCGCATCAGCGTACCATGCAGGTTAATGTCAATGGGGTGCTAAATGGCTGTCATGCCGCACTGCCTTATTTAAAACAGGCGACTTTTGCCCGGGTGGTGAACCTGTCATCAGCTTCGGCCATTTATGGACAGGCCGATCTGGTGTCGTATTCGGCCAGCAAATTTGCGGTACGCGGTATAAGCGAAGGGCTGGATGTTGAATGGCAAAAATATGGTATCCGGGTGCTGGATGTGATGCCTCTGTTTGTACAAACCGCCATGGTCAAAGATATGGATGCCGGCACCATCCAAAATATGGGGGTACATTTAAGCGCGGAAGATGTGGCCGATGAAATTTTCAGTTGTGTTACGCGAAAAAGCTCGCTATTTACCGCCACCCATCAGCCGGTCGGATTAAAAAGCAAATTCCTGTTTACCCTGTCACGCCTAAGCCCGCAGTGGGTGAATCGTTATAGCAATATGTGGCTGGCACGGCGTCCAGACTAGAAACTGATGGCCATAAAAAAGCCCGAATCTGATTCGGGCTTTTTTTGTATCAAGCGACAAACCGCTTAACCGCGTTTAAATTTCTTCTCGGCTTTCTTAAACTTCTGTACATAACGACGACGACGCGCAGCAGTACGTTCATCCACCTGTGATTTACGTCCTTCAAACGGGTTCTCAGAGGTTTTAAATTCAATCTTCACCGGAGTTCCTTCCAGCTTATAGACCTTACGGAACACGTTTTCCAGGTAACGACGATAATCGGCCGGGGTTTTATCAACCTTGTTACCGTGAATTACAATCGTTGGCGGGTTCTGGCCTCCCATGTGTGCATAACGCATTTTAATGGCACGACCCTGCACTTTTGGCGGATGGTGCGCTTCAGTTGCATCATTCAGAATCTGAGTCAGTTTGGCTGGTGATACTTTTAAGCGCGAAGACTCATAAGCACGATGAATTGATGGATAAAGATCACCCACCCCAGTGCCATGCAGCGCTGAAATCAGGTGAATACGCGCCCAAGGAATAAAGTCAAAGCGGCGCTCGACATCCAGCTTACACTGCTTGCGATCATATTCAGACATGTTGTCCCATTTATTGATCGCAATCACCATGGCACGGCCAGCTTCCAGCGCATAACCAATCAGGTGCAGGTCCTGCTCGACAATCCCTTCACGGGCATCGACCACCACAACCACCACGTTGGCATCTTTCATCGCCTGCAAGGTTTTTACAATCGAGAATTTCTCGATCATTTCATCGACCTTGCCTTTACGGCGTACACCGGCAGTATCAATCAGGGTGTATTTACGCCCTTCACGCTCAAACGGAATATAGATCGAGTCACGTGTTGTGCCCGGCTGGTCAAAAGCAACCACGCGCTCTTCACCCAGCAAACGGTTCACCAGCGTCGATTTACCCACGTTTGGACGACCAATAATCGCTAGACGCAGACCCGTGTCTTCATCACGCTCTTCCGGGTTTTCATCTTCCGGCACATCTTGCAGTACTTCTTCCAGCATCTGCTGAACACCGCGACCATGGCTGGCGGCCACTTGCATTGGCTCGCCCATCCCCAGTTTAAAGAATTCAACCAGTGCGGCTTCTGCATGTACGCCATCAACCTTGTTGGCCACCAGAAAGACTTTTTTACCCAGCGTACGCAGTTCACGGGCAATCTGTTCATCCGAAGCCAGCAGACCGGCACGTGCATCGACCACGAAGATGATCATATCGGCTTCATGGATGGCGGTTTTCGACTGCTCGGCCATGTAAGAATCGATACCACCTTCAGATTCGCCAATACCGCCGGTATCGACCACGATGAAGGATTTATTCTGATAGGTCGCATCACCATATTTACGGTCACGCGTCAGGCCGGCAAAGTCTGCGACCAGAGCATCACGACTCTTGGTGATCTGGTTAAACAACGTTGATTTTCCGACGTTCGGACGACCAATGAGCGCAATTACGGGTTTCATAGATTAACCTTTATTTGAGATCAGTCCACTACACGGGTCTGAACATCAGAAACAAATGGGAAGAAAAAATTTCAGTCAAAGACCTGAATAAAAACACGGGGCATTGAACATTCAATCACCCCGCGTTAAAAAATACGGAAATTGTCGCCTAGTTTAACATAAGGCAACAAAAAGTTAACGGTTCTGCCAAATGCTGAATGCACCCTTTTGCGTACCAACATATAACTGGTTGTCGATGACACGTAAAGAACGCACTTCACCGCTGGTTTTGGCGCGACCAATCAGCTGACCGTTGCTCGGGTTAAACAGATGCAAGACACCATCCATATCTCCCACCACCAGGTCCTGACCCAGCATTACCGGGTTACTTAAACGACGGTTAAGCAACTGGTTATTTTCCCACAGCTTCTGGCCACTGGTAATTTCATAAGCCACTAAACGGCCATCGGCACTGGCGACAAAAACCCCATTGCCGACCACTTCCGGACGTTTGGTGCTGCTCAGGTCTTCGCTCCAAACCACTTGCTGTGAAGCCAGATCAGTGACGGTCACCTGGCCCTGGAAGCTGGTAGTGACCAGGAACTGGCCAGCTACTACCGGATCGCCATCAATATCATTTAAACGCTGAATATCGGAGCGACCTTCACTGATGGCCACACGGCGCTGCATACGCGGCGTACCGGTCACCACATCAATTGCATAAATATAAGCATTGGCGGTTGCTACCAGCACGGTACGCGGATCAACCGCTACCGGTGCAGCGCTACCACGCAGGCTAAACTGGACATTCGGCAAATTGTAAGTCCACATTTGCTGGCCAGTCGCCAGGTTATGCGCATAGACAATACCATCATTGCTGATGGTCACCACACGGTTGGCATGCACCAGCGAAGGTGCCAGAATGGCGCCAGTCAATTGTGCGGTCCATTTTTTCTCACCTGTAGCCTGATCCAGTGCAAACAGTTGACCTTTCTGATTCCCAACAATCACCAGACCTTCTGCCGCTTCTACACCTGAGCTGAGCCCCTGTTTGCTGACTTCGGTCTGCCACAAACGCTGCTTGCCACGATAGGCCGCTACTTCACCTTTAGGATCAATACTAAATACCACGCCATTATCGACATCTAGCTGTAAACGCAGCGGATCTTCTTCAGCAGTCGATGAGGTGTTTTGAGAAAATACAGGCACCAGGGTTTTGGCCTGTTGCAGTTTTGGCAAAGGATTCGGTTTTACTTTTTCAACTTTAATGCTGTTGCTTGAACAGCCAACCAATGCAAGGCTTAAAACAGTTAGTGCAAACGGGATCTTATATTTTCTATTCATTCAGTTTCATCCACTTGTGTGTCGATTACAGGACGTTCAATTTCAGGATCATCAACTAAAACGCCGACACTTTCGAGTTTAATTTGTAAAATTTGACGTTCCTGTTGACGTTCAAGTAACGCATTCCATGCGTTCTGATACGCTTTTTTGGCATTTTCAATATCATTTTTCGCCACGTACACATCACCACGCGCTTCTTCAGCTGTTGCTTTAAAGGCAGGATCGTTGACGGCAGACAAGGTTTTCAGTGCCTCATCATATTTCTTTTGTGCCAATTGCGCATAGGCCAAACGCAGTTTTAATACCTGCATTAAGCCGGCATCATCGACTTTAGAATTTTCAACTTTCTTTAAGGCTTTTTCTGCACCGGCATAATCGCCCTGATCATAGGCCAGTTTCGCCATTAAGAACTGGGTCTGAATGGCCTGGACGGAATCTGGAGCTTCTTTCACAATCTTATCGGCCGTGGTCGACAGATTCTGGAAAGCTTTGTCATCGCCTTCAGCCGCACGCGCCTCGTCCATCAGTTGCTGGACTTTGGCGGTGTTGGTCTGATCTTCAGCCAGGTTTTTCTTCTGCCAGTATTGCCATCCGAAAAAGGCAATCAGCGCAATCAAAATCCCGCTAATAATTGCAGAACCATATTTCTTAGCGAATGATTTTAAATGATCAAGTTGTTCATCATCACTTAATGCGCTCATTGAATTACCCTTTTCCTTATGTTCTTTGGCTTATTTTGAAGAAAATTTTTCAATCATAAATGGCACAATCCCTGCCACAGCTACATCCAACTGCTCGGCAGTGGCCAGTTCTTTAACGGCGAAGCGCTGGTTTTCCCACTCACGCTCACCCAGAATTAAAGCATACAGTGCACCCGACTGGTCGGCTTTTTTCATCTGGCTTTTCATCGAGCCTTGTGAGCCGACTTTCAGGCGAATGGCACTACCACTGGCTTCAAGCTGGTCACGAATCTGCTCTGCCAGCACCAGTGCTTTACCTTGTGATGCCGGATCGGCCACCAGGAACACTTCACAATCGCGGCTTGGGCTGTTGTCTTCGACCTGTTCCAATAGAAGCAATAAACGCTCCATGCCCATGGCAAAACCAACTGCCGGAACCGACTGTTCTGGCTTGCCTTTTAACTGCCCCACCAGACCATCATAACGGCCGCCGGCACACACTGTCCCCTGTGAACCCAAATGGGTGGTGGTCCATTCAAATACAGTTTTGTTGTAATAATCCAGACCACGGACCAATTTTTGATTAATCACGAAGCTGACACCGGCATCAGTCAGATACTGCTGCAACTGGGAAAAATGCGCCATGGTGTCTTCACCCATAAAGTCGTGAAGTTTTGGTGCATTTTCCAGGATGCTTTGAGTTTTGGCATCTTTAGAGTCCAGAATACGCAGCGGGTTGGTGCTTAAACGGCGCTGAGAATCTTCATCGAGATCGGCTTTGTGCGTTTCCAGGAACTCAACCAAGGCGGCGCGATACGCGGCACGTTCATCTGACTCACCTAAAGTATTCAGTTCAAGTTGAACTTTATCTGCAACGCCCATACGTTTCCATAAACGCGCGGTCATTAAAATCAGCTCGGCATCCATATCTGGGGTAGCGACACCAAAAGTTTCCACACCAAACTGATGGAACTGGCGATAACGGCCTTTTTGCGGTTTTTCATAACGGAACATTGGGCCGATATACCACACGCGAGGCGTTGCACCGCGCAGCAGGTTATGCTCAAGCATGGCACGTACACAGCCTGCCGTACCTTCCGGACGTAAAGTCAATGACTCTGGCGGATTGCCTTTGTCCAGGAAGGTGTACATTTCTTTTTCAACGATATCGGTTGCATCACCAATGGAACGCTTGAACAGATGGGTCTGCTCAACCATCGGCAAACGGATTTGCTGATAACCATAAGCATCCATAAGACTGGACAGATGCTGTTCCAGACGTCTCCAAGCCGGGGTCTGGGTTGGGAGAATGTCATTAAAACCTTTGATTGCGACGATTGAACTCATGATCTACTCAGAAAAACCTGTGCGAATAATCTCTTTTGACTTAGCTTCTTCAAGCTCTTTAACACGTTGACGAACCATTGTTTCGATTTCATCAACCAATTGATTGGTATCAATTAAATGGCTCTTTTCACCATTACGATACACCAGTGAACGCGGACTTGCACCTACCACGCCAATATCAGCTTCTTTGGCTTCGCCCGGACCGTTAACTTTACAGCCAATCACCGACACATCCATTGGAGTGCGGACATCTTCCAGACGCTCTTCCAACATCTGCATGGCTTTAATCACGTTAAATTCCTGACGTGAACAGCTTGGGCAGGCAATGAAGTTAATGCCATTAGAACGCAGGCCGAGCGATTTTAAAATATCAAAGCCAATTTTGACTTCTTCTTCCGGCTCTGCTGCCAGGGAAATACGCATAGTGTCGCCAATGCCTTCCATCAGCAGGCCACCTAAGGCAATCGCTGATTTCACCGAACCGGTCCGATAGATTCCCGCTTCAGTCACACCTAAATGTAGCGGATTATCAATTTGCTGCGACAGCAAACGATAGGCATCCATGGTTAAAAATACATTCGATGCTTTCACCGAGACCTTAAATTCCTGGAAATCCAGACGGTCTAAAATATCAATATGGCGCATGGCCGATTCAAGCAAGGCTGCACCGGTCGGCTCGCCGTATTTTTTTTGAATATCTTTTTCCAGTGAACCGGCATTGACCCCAATCCGCATGGAAATATCATGATGTTTGGCCGCAGCCACCACTTCACGGATTTTCGCTTCCGAACCGATATTACCCGGGTTAATCCGCAGACAGTCAGCACCGAAATCGGCCACAGCCAAAGCAATTTTATAGTCGAAGTGAATATCAGCCACCAAAGGAACAGAGACCTGCTTACGGATTTCACCAAAAGCCTGTGCGGCTTCCATGCTTGGTACCGATACCCGCATGATGTCTGCACCAGCATCAACACAGCGCTGAATTTGCGCAACCGTTGCAGCGACATCACAGGTTTCGGTATTGGTCATACTCTGAATGCTGATTGGCGCATCACCGCCCACATAGACTGAACCGACACGAATTTTACGGGTTGGACGGCGTCGAATTGGATTCTCAATCATGATTTCGCTCTACTCTGTGCCATTAAGGCGACAAACGGAATTCCGCTTTGCCATTGACGGTATATGGAGACAATGAAATATTTTCATTGTTTAGACTTAATGACACTGCGGTTGCATCATCTAAACGAATCTGAAATGGTGCCTCACCAGTTAAATTCAAGCTGGACGCCTGACGGCCAGTGGCCAGCACCTTCCCGGTCGAATCCACAATATGAACCGACGTCGGACGATTAAAGCTTAAAGACAGCTGATCGCCGGTCACGGCACTGCTGTTGTCTAAATTAATAATTTCGACATCAGACATTGGCACAATATTCTGCTCAGTGTCGCTCGACTGCGAAGATGACCAGTTTTGCACGGCCGCGATGATAATCCAGATTAAGGCCAGTGCCACTACCGCCAGCGCAATACGTTTTAACCATTTGCGGTTACGGTCACGATTCGAGCCAGGCAGTTTGCCCATAATTTTAATTGGGGAATTATTCAGGGCATGATTCGGCAGCATGCCGGTATCATTGGCATAGATTTCATCAAAACGCTGGATGATACTGGTGGCATCGACTTTTAAATATTTGGCGTAGGTGCGGTAATAACCCTTGATAAAGGTCGCTTCAGGCAGTGACTTGTATTCATCCTGCTCCAGCGCCGTCAGGGTTTTGACCGGAATATTCAATTCTTGCGCCACATCTTCAAGCTCAAGCTTCTGATTTTGACGGATTTGACGCAGATACTCACCTGGGCGTTGGATATTTCCTAATGCATTGGGCGCTACATTTGTATTTGATTGCGGTGAATTAGGATTTACTTCCATACGGCCTCAGTACTGTGCTGTAATTGCAAATAACGTTGATATTCCTGGCTTTCAGGGAACAATGCCCGGAGCTGATTGACCAGCACCTGCTGTCCTAACTGATCGCCATTTGCACGCGCAACACGGATCCCAATCCATAAGGCACGCGCACCTTGATTTTTTTGTCCCACAGCACGCACAAACTGTTCATACATTCTGGATGCGGCAGGAGTCTGCTGGTTGAAATAAAAAATTTCCGCCAACTCTAACATTGAAACATAGGAGTCACGGTTTGCCTGCAGGGCCTGCTTGAATGATTTTTCAGCATTCGCCATATCGCCCAGTTTCAGGTAAATCCGCCCCACGTTTTCCAATGCACGAAAACGTTGATCATAACCGAGTGTTGCCCCGGCAATACTCAGCTGTTCAATGGCATCATTATAGCGTTCAACCTGATACAAATACGTACCATAGTTGTTACGCGCCTGCGCATTGTTCGGATCGGCAGAGATGGCACGCTTGAAATACGTATCGGCCTTCTCCAGATTCAGCTTGCTACCTTCTTGCTGTAGCAGCACGCCCATCATCATATTGGCCATAGAATCACGCGAATCTGTTTCCAGTGCCTGATCCAGGGCACGTTTGGCCGAGTCTAAATCACCCGATTTTAAATACTCGGCCGCCAGCTGGGTACGCACCTGAATTGCCTTTTCCGGATCTTTCGGACTTAAAGTAGGAGTTGTGGTTTGACAGCCGGTGCTCATCCATGCAGCCACACACAATGTGCTGATGGTTGTGAATTTATACATCAACTTAGTCAATGGACCTCTCCCCCTAAATTTAATTATCCTTGAGAGCGCATAATTTCATTTCGCTCTGCAACTTTCTTTTTCCATTGTTCCGCACGACGGGTACGGTCTGCCACCTGTCCCACCAGCTGGCCACACGCAGCATCAATATCATCACCGCGTGTCTGACGAATCGTACACACAAATCCGGCATCAGACAAAGTTTTTTGGAAAGAAATAATCCGGTTCCGGCTTGAACGGCCATATGGCGCATGCGGGAACGGGTTAAACGGAATTAAATTGATTTTGCTTGGCAGGTCTTTGAGCAGCTTGATCATCTCTTTGGCATGTTCAATGCTGTCATTCACGCCATCGAGCATGACATATTCAATGGTCACGTGCTTACGCGCACTTTCGTTGCCATCTTTTTTGATATAACGCTGGCAGGCTGCAATCAGCTGTTCCAGTGGATATTTCTTGTTGATTGGCACCAGCTCATTGCGCAGTTCATCGTTGGTGGCGTGTAAAGAAATCGCCAGCGCGACATCAATATCTTCAGCCAGCTGGTCAATTTTTGGCACTACACCCGAGGTCGACAGCGTTACACGGCGTTTTGACATGCCATAGGCGAAGTCATCCAGCATAATACGCATCGAGTTTAAGACCGCATCATAGTTCAGCAGCGGCTCGCCCATGCCCATCATCACCACGTTCGTCACCGAACGCTCACGCTCTGCAACCGGCACATCTTCCATATAGGAATAGTTGGCCATCCACAGCTGACCAATAATTTCAGCTTGGGTCAGGTCACGTTGAAAGCCCTGTTTACCGGTTGAACAGAATGAACAGTCCAGCGCACAGCCAACTTGTGAAGAAATACACAAGGTCTTACGTGAGCCAGTTTTATCTTCCGCAGGAATCAGCACGGTTTCAACCAAGGAACCCGCACCATCACCAACACGGAACACCCATTTACGCGTACCATCTTTAGAATAGTTTTTATGCACCACATCTGGCGCTTTAATTTCACATATCTGTTCCAGTTTTGCGCGCAACTTGCCTGAAATATTGGTCATTTCGGCAAAATCAGTCACGAAATACTGGTGAATCCATTTCATCACCTGGCCGGCACGAAATTTCTTCTCGCCTAAATCTTCGAAGAATTTTTCCAGCTCAGCACGCGACATGCCCAGTAAATTCACTTTCTGCACAGAAGTTGATTGCGCTGGAGTGGACAAAGATTGTTGCTGCTCATCAGATGTTGCAGATGAAGCGACCACTTCATTACTCATGTGTATTACCTAAATCATGTCTGAGGATGAAAGGAGATGCTCAAGATCTGAGCGAGGGATTATTCAGAGAATAAAAAAACCAGATAAGTATAATAACACTTATCTGGTTTGAATACTGCGTATTAACGAGTACGTGGAGCAATCTCAGTTTGAGCGAAGAAGTAGTTAACTTCACGGTCAGCAGATGCTACAGAGTCAGAACCGTGAGCAGCGTTTTCGTCGATGCTTACAGCGAAGTCTGCACGGATAGTGCCAGGAGCCGCTTCTTTAGGGTTAGTTGCGCCCAGGATTTCACGGTGAGCAAGAACTGCGTTTTCACCTTCAAGAACTGAAACAACAACTGGACCAGAAGTCATGAACGCAACTAAGTCAGCGAAGAAACCACGTTCTTTGTGCTCAGCGTAGAAGCCTTCAGCTTCAGCTTGAGTCAAGTGTTTCATTTTAGTTGCAACGATTTTAAGACCCGCTTTTTCAAAACGCGCGAAGATTTCGCCGATTACGTTTTTAGCAACTGCGTCTGGTTTAACGATAGATAATGTACGTTCGATAGCCATGATTGGCTCCTTAAAGTCAAAGTTGACAGAAATTTTGCCGCATTATACCGAAAAATGGGCTTTTTTCTGCGTTTAATCTGTAAAAAAAATCGGTTTTTTGAAGTCGCTGTTAACGTGCTTCGTCAATCCATGCCATTTGAATGGCTTCTAACAGACCTTCGGTTGACTTGGTCGGATCATCTTCAAAATCTGAAAGTGCACAAACCCAGGCATGCAGGTCAGTAAAACGGATCCATTGCGGATCGACATCTGGATGTGCTTCATACAGTTCAATGGCGATATCGATGCTATCTGTCCAACGTAAACCCATGTCTATTCCTAAGGCAATTTAGTGTGATGCACTACTTTAGCAAATTTTGCAAATGCTGTACCAGCTTTGACAGGCCGTACCGCCGGTGAATGGGCTATAGCGCAATTTCCAGATACGGCGCAGCCGAAATAATGCCGCTGGCCACCACACCGCCAATCAGTGCACCGACCGCCACATCACTTGGATAATGCAGCCCCAGCACCATACGTGATAGCGCCACCAGAATGGTAAAAGGTAACATCAACACCAGCAGTAGCGGCTGAATATAGCCCAGCACTGTGGTAATCATGACCGCGTGCAAAGTGTGACCGGAAGGAAAACTAAAGTGATCAAGCGGACGCTCGCCCAAGCGAATCACCTGATGTACCTGATAAGGACGGGGACGCACGGTTTTGCTTTTAAGCAGTTTATAGATGCCCGTACCGACCGATCCACCTAACAGCAAGTAGATAATCTGCAATCCATACAGCAGGCCCTGCCATAACCAGACCGTGGCCAGCATGACATACCAGAATAAACCGTCGCCTAAGCGGCTCACCACTTTAAAGAAATAAGCCACCCGTTCGGAGTGGGAAAAATGATTGAGATACAAACAGCCTTTCAAGTCGAGATCAAGTATTCTTATTTTTGCATTTTTAAGTTTCATTCTATGCTCTCCTTTAAGCTTGAGCTTAAAATCTAGGTCGTCATATGCGACTCCTGCACCACCCGATAAAGTGCCTGTTCAAATTGTTGGATCGGATATTGCCAGCCGATATGCTGGGTAGATTCACGGGCTTTTTTACCCATCTGTCTTAATACTTTTGCGCTTGGCAACTGATAAATCGAACGCATAATTCCGGCGACATCACCCAGTGGACTAAGCCAGCCGGTTTCATCTTGCTTGACATGCAAATTGGCGCAGGCATAGTCATACGCCACAACTGGCAAGCCACTGGCCATGGCTTCAAGCACCACATTGCCAAAGGTTTCTACCTGACTGGCAAAGACAAACACATCTGCACTGGCATAAGCTTCAGCCAGTTTTTGCCCGCTTAAGCTGCCCATAAAAATGACCTCGCCATCGGTGTTCAGCCCTTCCAGACGTTTCAGGTCTGGGCCATCGCCTACCACCACCAGCTTGGTTGGATATTTGGCAATGGCCTGCATGGCCCGATAGGCATCAATCACCACGTTCACTTCTTTTTCTGGCGACACCCGGCCCACATAAATCAGCACCCGGGTCTGTTCATCGGCGCCCCAACGTAAACGTAAGGCTTCTGAACGATGTTGCGGTGAGAACCTGTCGACGTCGACCCCACGACCAACGACCACCAGTGGGCCTTCCACACCAAACTGGCGTAAAGACTGCTCGGTATCAGTACTAGGCACACAGGTCAGTTGCGTATTGTTATGGAACCAGCACAGATAACGCTGGATCGGTTTAACCAGAAAAGCCAGGTCAAAAAAGCGGCTAAAGTCCTGAAAGGCAGAGTGAAAACCGCTAGATACCGGAATCTGCTTGGATTTTGCCACCTGTAAAGCAGCCAGACCCAGCGGCCCTTCGGTCACCACATGCACGATATCTGGCTCAAACTCATCCATGGCGGTAGAGAGTTTATACAGCTGTGGCCAGCCAAACTGCAGATGGCCATATTTCGGAATAGACTGCGCCTTGACCAGACATTCTTTGTTGGGACTAAAATCGGTACAAGGTTGTTTTTGTTCAGGACGAATCAGTAGAATTTTGTGTCCCAGTTTTTGCAATCCTTTGCACAGTTGTAATAATGAATTGGCCACACCATTAATTTCTGGCGGCCAGGTTTCTGTCACTAACGCAATTCTTAAACGAGGTCGCACCAGCTCTTCAATTTCAATAACTTCATTAATCGCGTTTTTTTGTTTTTCCTGTTTAAAATAAAATTTAAAATTCTCAGGAATATTAGGCGACTTTAATACCAGTGTGCGTGAAGACGCTGACATCCGCGTATTCCTCTGTTGTTGTTGTCTGCCCAGCATAATCCTTACAGTTTGCAGTTTTATGATAAATTCATGAAATTAATTTCATACATGTATCAAACTCGTGGTATTGCACCCGCCTGGTTAGAGCCTTGGAAAAATATTCGATATTTCCAATATTTAAAGCATAATTAAAACATCAAATTAATATATAGACTGTCCCGGTATACACCGGCAGGTGTTCTTGCCGTTGGACGTTCCATTAATTGAACCAACACCACAAATTTATCTTGACCAGTAGGGGCCTGACTAAGCGGAACATTCCAGCGTGAAGAACTGGCGCCACTAATATTCATCTGGGTTCTGAGCTTATAATTCTTCTCATTCACCAGATAACTGCTGCCTGTACTATTCACCAGATTTCGGCTATTAAATTTAATAGCATAACGACTATCACAATTCACCGAAAAGGAAGTCGCAGCCTGACTTAAATAAGAGGCATTCAAATTCAATTGGGTTGCCGTTAAACGCTCAATTTGGCATTGTCTCGCATGTGCCAGAGACAGACTGCTGCTGATACAACAGACTAAAAACAGTACACTCGCTTTCATCACCCCTACTCCTTTTATTTACACACAAGTTCAACCGGTACAGTTATATCTTGTGCCTGAGCTGAAACCTGTAATACAGCGCTACAGGTTTGCGCCTCTCGGGTTTTAATCCGGACACTATAATTCCCTGGAATCAAGCCATATAAAGTGACCGTTCCATCCGAACCAATCGGATAAACCTCGCCACCTTCATTGTTAATATGCAGCTCTGATCCCGGTACAAAACTGCGATTTTGGACATCTACCGGCCGGATACGAACCTGTTTAGCATGGAAAACCGGGAAATTGATTTTGTAGCCGCGCTGGTTTAACGCGGTAATTTGTTTACTTGAATAAAGAATTTTATCTTCGATAGGTAACTGATTTTCATCAAAGGCAATGTCGTATTTCACATAAGGAATAATGTCATGCACAAAGGCATAGCCGTCTTTGTTGGTTTTATCGACATAAACCAGTGAGCGTAGAATATCAATATCTTGATAATCCCCGACTTTGACCAAACCAAAAGCATGTTCAACAATTTTGGTAAAACTTAGCTGATTACCCAACCAGACAACAGCACCACGATAAGCCAGTTGCGAGTCACGCGTTTCCTTGCCCTGAACATGGTAAAAATCTAGATCACCCACCTTGGTTTTCAGCAGGCCATTTACATTATAAAGTGTGTCATCATTGCGATGATTCACACCGACAGCATAGTCAAAGCCGACCTGACTCGAGTCACTTTTTACCAGCTGCAGGTTGGTGTTCTGGTCTGCAGACTGACTAAAATAGACGGATTTATCATTATCAAAATTATAACTAAGAGATAATATCCCGCCAGAATCTTTACGATCGCCAAAGGCATTGAAATAACTGAGCCCGACAGCAAATTGGCGTCCAAAATTCCGGTTAAATCCAACATTGATCACCCGCTGGTTCTGCTGTTCAAATTCAGGATGATCATAGTATTTCTGTTCAGCATAGTTCAGATTAATATTGTGCACATAAGGCACATTGGTCAGCCCTAAATACACCAGATTTTCAAATTTTGGATAATTCGAAACATTGTCCAGATCATCGCCTAAAAACTTAAAATCCCGTTCGGTATACTTGGAACTGGCACCCAGTGAAAAATTCCCGAAATCTTTGCTGGCGGATAAACCATAGGAATAGTTCATCTGATTTCGGTCATCATGCGAGGCCATGATCACACTGTCTACAATTAAAATATTACTGATGGCCTGAGTCCACATAACCCCCGCATTCTGAATATCTTCACTATAGGACAGATTGGTTCCCAGGGTGGTTGCGTTAGACAGTCCCCTGCGGTAAAAGCCATTAACAAAGAAATCCCGATAATCGCTACTGTCCAGATTGTAGTTATAACGCAGCTTACCTAAGGCAATATTATATTCATCTAGGCCATCACGTAATAAACGGTTAGTGACCAGCACCGGAAAAGTTTGCACACTGCGATTACCTAAAACATCTTCAACTACAATTTGTGCCTCACCCGCCTGCTGAATTTGCGCCCCTGTTTCCAGCATGTAATCACCCGGGCTGACTTTCTGGCTATAAATGCTCACCCCGTTAATAAACAGCTCAACAGTAGATGGAATACGCGCGCTACCCTGTAAGGTTGGAATATTCCAATAGACAAAACTTGGACGCTCGGTGTAGTTGGTTCCCCAGTTTAAACCGGCAAAACGCAAAGAGTTAATTAACGGGTTATAGGTTGTTGTGGTGTCGCCCAGGGTTAGACGGGTCATGCTTTCCGGAAATTCCAGATCAAAACTGCTATTTAAACGTACCACCTGCTCCTCGACAGAGGTATTCTGATACAGCACCGAATTCTTGAGAATCCAGTAATCTTTAAAGATCCCCAACTCGGCCAGACCACTATAAGCTTCATTTGAATCGCTGTTGGCATAGACCCAGTCATAATTCATAAAGCCACCAAAACTGGCTTTTTCAGGAATCACTTTCTGGTTAAAAACGTTTAAATCGGATTGAAAATAGTGAGTGGGGATGGTTAATTTAATGGACTGCGATGAACTATCAAAAACCGCTTGAATATCGCCTTCACTGACCAGACAGAAATCCGCACGCTGCTGATGTTTCTTTAACTTTTGCACTTGAATTTGCCGTTCGGACAGCACATCACAACCCATATAATAATGCTGCCCTTCTGTGATTAAAATAATATCAGTATGATGATCAAGTTCATTAATCCACAGATTGGCAAGACTTTCTTCTATCGGATTTTCATTCGCATTCGCTGCGAAGCTAAATAAAATATGAACAACAATAAACCACCGATTTTTTATATTCATCGCAAATTCCCCTTATACCGCTAGTCCGAGAATTTAAGCTCCACCATGTTATCGTTCTTATCCGTAAAAAATTGGACAGTATACTTTTTTGGATCTGCAATCTTGGTTCCATTTAACTCATAGCTGTAATTCATTTTGGCCAATAAGTAAGCCATAGTATCGGCCTTAAACACTTCCTTCTTATTGGCATCAACAATCTTCAAATTATTAATCTGAACATGCGAATTGGCCTGATTTTGTGCAACCAGCCGGTTATTCTCAATATTAAATTTAACGTTCGTATCTTCCTGCTTACCGACAAATAAAGGCAGGTTAAAGCTGAGCAGAAAGTTAACTGAGGTTTCTTTCACGGCCTGTGGAATTTCTTCCACCAGAATGCGCCATGCACCCTCCTGATTACCGGTGAGTACCGACTCTAAAGGACGATTAAAACCAACACGGATAGTCTGTTTGCCATTCGGCTGCAGAATAAAGTTTTTGGGATTTAAAATAAGGGTGTCATCTGGTACCAAAACATTCTCACCATTGCCTTGTTGCGTCCATTTAAAGGCTTTAATTTCAAAAATTTTTGCTTCAGTTTCATCTGTAGATTCTAAAGTAAGCGTTGTGGTTCTTTGTTTAGCCTGACTGTTGATATACATCTGAACCGGATCAATAGAAACACCTGCATAACTTGCAGATACATAACACAGCGATGAAACTAAAAAGGCTATTATTTTTTTCATATTATTCCCCAGCTTTTATAACGAAAAAGCCTAACTTGGTCCGAAGACCAAGTTAGGCGAAACACTAAATTAGTAGAACACTTTGATTTTATAAGTGTCTGAATATGTACCTGCACGCTGGAATGGAGCTACTGCCGAGTTAGTAACCGAAACAGTATAGACATCATCTGCTAGACCAGCATGGTTACTGCTACCCCAAGCAATCGCACCACCACCTGTTTTTGTTGTTGTGATTGTAGTTGGAATACGTACTGTGCCATCATCTTCATGCTTAACATATGTACTTGCATTGGTACCATTGTTTGCAGTTGTAATATTTAATACATAGTGAGTATTACTTCTTACTGTATAGTTAGATGTTTTGGTACCACCGGCTTTGCTCAACTCAATTGCTGATCCGCCTTTAATTTCACATTTTTTTGGAACTTCTAGTTTAATTGGAATATCTTTTTCACAACCTAAAGTTGTACAGCTATTCCAGTTATGTTTACCGCCTGGTTTACCAGCTGTTTCAGCTTCTGTTGCATAAATTGCTGATGAGCAAGTACCTGCAAATAATACCGCCATAGCTGTTTTAATTAATGTAGACATGTCGTGTTTCTCCATAACTTTAATATAAGAACCATTTTTCTAATCACTCACCCAAACCAGAATGTCTTTAGACTGATTAAAACCCGATCCTGAGCAAGTCCTTTTATTGTAGGTATTCCACAGAAAAAACCATCTATACGGGATTTTTCACACAAGACTAAGTGTTTATTTTTTAAAATTATTTTTCTTTTTTAATCGACTGTTTTTGGACTAATTCTCTTTTTTTGGTGACCCAAATTCTCCTTGCTACTTGGGTCACTATTTTTAGGGATTTTTTTCTACCTAGTTTTTTAAGATAAAAACAAATAGATGTTTTTTATAAAAAATATTAAATACCCTTAATAAACATTCCTTTACATTTATTACATTTTTTTTTAGTTTCCCTCGAAATATTAGAATTTTCCACCAAAAATTAGTTGAAATTTCACATATTCTTAAGAAGCCTGACAATTTAAACAGATTATTTGATTGTTATTTTAAATATAAAATACTTAGTAATAGGGATAGCCTTATTCAATAAACTGTTAGGGAGAAATAATAAAATACATAAACCCCATCAGAAAAAACCAAAGCAGCCCAATCTGTTTTATTCCTGATTCATTTTTTACTTTTTTCGCATTTATTCATTTTTCACTCGACTTTTAATCTGAGTAAAAAATAATTCTTCTAAATAAAAGTATTTTTCAGCCAATTTAGTGACCCAGCGTGATTAGCCATCTCACTCAGTACAGTAGTTATTTTTGGGGCAGATGATCTGGCAGCGACGTCAAAGCAGCACTTTAAGTGAAGCGTAAGAAGTAAAAAACAGTGTTTTGTATGAAGTACAAGGAAGAAAAGCACTCCTTTGAATGAAGCAAGGCACACAATATTAAATGTAAAAAAACCACTCTAGTGAGTGGGTCTTCGCGTTCAAATCAAATGATTCGAGAAATTAGTTCTTTTCTTTGTCTACGATTTTGTTTGCTTGAATCCAAGGTACGAAAAGTAAGGGAAAGCATTGCTTTGCCTTACTTTGAGGCACGGAAGTTAACTTAACTCAGTAAGCTCTATTTTTAAATGACATAAAAAAGCCCCTGTGAAACACAAGGGCTTTTTGGCTCAGAAATTAGAACTTAGTTCTTTTCTTTATCAACGATTTTGTTTGCTTGAATCCAAGGCATCATCGCACGCAATTTAGCACCAGTTACTTCGATACCGTGAGCAGCATTTTGACGACGACGAGCAGTCATAGATGGGTAGTTCAACGCACCTTCCTGGATGAACATCTTCGCGTATTCACCAGATTGAATACGTTTAAGCGCATTACGCATTGCTTCACGAGACTGTTCGTTGATGACTTCAGTACCTGTTACGTATTCGCCGTATTCAGCGTTGTTTGATACAGAGTAGTTCATGTCCGCGATACCGCCTTCGAACATTAAGTCAACGATCAATTTAAGTTCGTGTAGACATTCGAAGTAAGCCATTTCAGGCGCATAACCCGCTTCAACCAGAGTTTCGAAGCCCATTTTAACCAGTTCAACTGCACCACCACAAAGAACCGCTTGCTCACCGAACAGGTCAGTTTCAGTTTCTTCACGGAAAGAAGTTTCGATGATACCTGTACGGCCACCACCTACGCCTGAAGCGTAAGAAAGTGCAAGGTTACGTGCGTTACCAGAAGCATCTTGATGAATCGCGATAAGATCAGGAACACCTGAACCACGTTGGTATTCAGAACGTACAGTGTGACCAGGTGCTTTAGGTGCAACCATGATTACGTCTAAGTCAGCACGTGGAACAACTTGGTTATAAAGAACAGAGAAACCGTGAGCAAATGCTAAAGTCGCGCCTTGCTTGATGTTTGGCTCAATCACGTCACGATAAAGTTGCGCTTGGAACTCGTCTGGAGTCAAGATCATCACCACGTCAGCTTGTGCAACTGCAGCAGGAACTTCAGCAACTTTAAGACCTGAATTTTCAGCTTTTTTCCAAGAAGCTGAACCAGCACGTAAACCAACAGTTACGTCAACGCCAGAATCTTTAAGGTTAAGCGCATGCGCGTGACCTTGTGAACCGTAACCAATGATCGCTACTTTCTTAGATTGGATGATAGATAAGTCGCAGTCTTTATCGTAAAAAATTTGCATTGCTGTCTCCGCTTAAATGCTTTTGATTCCTGTCCGCTAGGGCAATTTCATTATTCAGCTTGCTAGCGCCTCTCCCAGCCGGGAGAGATGAATTCGTTGTTAAATTAAATAGTTAAAACTTTTTCGCCACGTGCGATACCCGATACGCCTGAACGCACCACTTCCAGAATGGTGTTCTCAGCCAACGCATCAATAAAGCCATCAAGCTTTTCTGTGGTACCGGCAATTTGAATGGTATAGGTCGTTGGTGTCACATCGACCACCTGACCACGGAAAATATCGGCAGTACGCTTGATTTCATCACGTGCTGAACCCAGTGCCTTGACTTTAATCAGCATCAGTTCACGTTCAATATGCGCACCTTCAGACAAATCTACCACTTTGACCACTTCAACCAGCTTGTTCAGCTGCTTGGTAATCTGCTCAATTTTGTGGTCATCACCATAAGTAGTGAGTGTCAAACGTGACAAAGTCGGGTCTTCAGTCGGTGCTACGTTCAGCGTCTCAATGTTATAACCACGTTGAGAGAACAAGCCCACTAAACGAGAAAGCGCACCAGCTTCGTTTTCAACGAGAACGGAAATAATGTGTCTCATTCTGTACGCTCCCCTTTTCCTAACCACATATCTTTCATGGACTGACCGGCAATCTGCATCGGATAAACGTGTTCAGTACGGTCAACCATCACGTTAATAAATACACATTTATCATTGATGGCCATGGCCTCAGCCAACTTCGATTCAAGCTCATCGGCATGGTCAATCTGGATTCCCACGTGACCATACGCTTCCATCAGCTTGGCAAAGTCAGGTAAAGACTCTACATATGAGCTTGAGTGACGACCTTCATAGTTCATATCTTGCCACTGTTTTACCATACCCAAGGCACGGTTATTCAGGCACAGAATTTTCACGTTTAAGCCGTATTGCTTACAGGTCGACAGCTCCTGGATACACATCTGGATGGATGCTTCACCAGTAATACACACCACCTGCTGGTCTGGATATGCCAGTTTCGCAGCCATTGCATAAGGCAAACCTACACCCATGGTGCCCAAGCCACCCGAGTTGATCCATTGACGTGGGCGCTTGTATTTGTAGTAAAGCGCACCAAACATCTGATGCTGACCAACGTCAGAAGTAATAATGGCCTCACCATTAGTCACTTTATCTAAAGCTTCCACCACCTGTTGTGGCTTCATGGTGCCATCAGTTGGCTTTTCATATTTCAAACCATGAACTTTACGCCATTCATTGATCTGCTCCCACCATGCTGCAATCGCTTCAGGATTTGGCTTCGACACATTCATCTGTTTCAGCTGTACCAGCATCTCCTGGAGTACAGGTTCAACTGCGCCCACAATTGGAATGTGCGCCATGATGGTTTTAGAAATTGTTGCCGGGTCAATATCAATATGAATGACTTTAGCATTCGGACAGAATTTTGCCGGATTGTTGGTGACACGGTCATCGAAACGCGCACCGACACACAGAATCACGTCTGCATTGTGCATGGCCATGTTGGCTTCATAGGTACCGTGCATACCGAGCATGCCGATGAATTGCGGATCATCACCCGGGAATGCGCCCAAGCCCATTAAGGTATTGGTCACAGGATAACCCAGAATATGCGCCAACTCAGTTAACTGTGCTGCGGCATTGCCCTGCACCACACCACCGCCTGAATAAATCACTGGACGTTTGGCATGAATCAGTTCATCAATCGCTTTACGGATTTGACCTGAGTGACCACGATGTGGTGGTTGATACGAACGCATCTTCACTTTTTCAGGATATTCGTAGGCAAATTTTTCTGCCGGATTGGTCGCATCTTTTGGAATATCAACCACAACCGGACCAGGACGGCCAGATGACGCGATATAGAATGCTTTTTTAATAATTGATGGAATTTCGCTGGCATGACGCACCTGGAAACTGTGTTTTACGATTGGTCGGGAAATCCCCACCATATCGGTTTCCTGGAACGCATCTTCACCAATTAAATGAGAAGCAACCTGACCTGACAGAATCACCATTGGAATGGAGTCCATATAGGCTGTTGCAATTGGGGTAACGGTGTTAGTTGCACCTGGACCTGAAGTCACCAGCACCACACCGGTCTTACCGGTTACGCGCGAGTAAGCATCAGCCATATGGCCTGCTGCCTGTTCATGGCGCACAAGGTAATGATTGATTTTGTCTTGTTGAAAGAACGCGTCGTAAATGTGTAAAACGGCGCCGCCTGGGTATCCAAATACATGTTCAACGCCTTCGTCCGCTAATGCACGAACGAGCATTTCACCACCAGATAAAAGTTCCAACGTGATTCACCCTAATCTTAATCACTGCGAAATGGGAGGCATTTGCAGCGTTTCATTAATTCATTGTTGCACTGTTATAGCACACATATTTCATAGTTTTCATCGCAATAGGAAAAATTTGTGATCTGATTGCTGATTGAGCAATATGAGATCTAAAAACATGTTGGGATAAACACGTTTCACAGCTTTGTTCAGCTTCTCGGCTAGAGAAGTTGCCCATTGCATGACATGACACTTATTCGAAGGGTGATCGATCTAAGGCATATAAAACTAAAGACAGCATTTTTGTAGTTTCGTCCCCTAAAGTCAAGTTTAAAAATTGGCTTTTTTCCTAAACTTGGCTGTGTGCCTGTTTTTTAAACATATCTGGTTTTCAAGCATTACATAGAAAAATTTAAATTTCCGTTATAAAACATGATATTTCATGTGCTTGCCTTTATTTCACATAAATTTTAAATATAAAATACATAAAAAAAATGAATGAATTTTATTAAATAAAAAATCGTTTATTTATAATTCACCCATCAAAATGGATCATTCTGCAGCAGTAAAATGGTTATTTCAGATACAACAGCCGAGGATATTCAGGCGCAGATTCATGCTGTTATTTTTCATCTTCCAGCCTAAAAATTAATCAACTTTGGCGCCAATTATTGCTAAGATAAACGCGCAGATTGATCAGCTGAATACAGCATGAGGATAACAAGATGAATCGCTCTATTTTAACTTGGGGATTATGTTCAGTAGTCGCACTGGCCAGCGCCAATGTGATGGCCAAACAGTACTACAAATGGGTCGATGCCAATGGTTCAACCCATTACACCACCACCCCGCCACCGAAAAATGCCAAGAAACACGGCAAAGTCGATACTTACGGCTGGCGCAACTCTGCCCCAACGACTTCAGCGCAAACGGCGGCAGCGAATAATACGCACAGTCCAACCACAGCACAGACAGCGAACACGCCAGCAACCGCTCCCGAGATGGATTCACAGCAACGTGAAGCCAATGCTGCCCTGCAGCAAGCCCAACAGGAACGTGCCAATCCGCAAGTTTTTTAAGTTTCTGCTTGCTCTGGCCCGATCAGTTAAATTTTTCCAGCAGAAACCGCCGCGCAAAATTCACTTTTCGCTGCATTTTGCGCTATGCTGTGCAACAAACTTTTAACCGTAATTCATTAATCCGTTTATGACTACTCATATTGACCCTGAATATCAAGCCAGTGCGATTGAACCTCAAGTCCAAAGCGACTGGGAAACTCGTAAAGCCTTTAAAGTTGCCGACACTGTAGAAGGTCCACGTCGTTATATCCTCTCGATGTTCCCTTACCCAAGTGGCAAACTGCATATGGGTCATGTGCGTAACTATACGATTGGTGACGTGATCAGCCGTTTCCACCGCTTAAAAGGCGAAACTGTACTGCAACCGATGGGTTGGGATGCCTTCGGTCTTCCTGCTGAAAATGCCGCGATTGCGCATCAAGTTGCACCGGCAAAATGGACTTTTGAAAACATTGATTACATGCGTAATCAATTGAAAAAGCTTGGCCTTGCCGTGGATTGGGATCGTGAATTTGCCACTTGCACACCAGAATACTATCGCTGGGAACAATGGTTATTCGTTCAGCTTTATAAAAAAGGCTTGATCTACCGTAAACTTTCAACGGTGAACTGGGATCCAGTGGATCAAACCGTACTTGCCAACGAACAGGTTGAAAATGGTCGTGGCTGGCGTTCAGGTGCATTGGTTGAAAAACGTGATATTCCAATGTACTACTTCCGCATTACTGACTATGCGCAAGAATTACTGGACGATTTAGACACGCTGAAAGACGGTTGGCCACAACAAGTGTTAACCATGCAACGTAACTGGATTGGTCGCTCACAGGGTATGGAAATTACTTTCCCTTCAGCGAATCCAGACGTGTATGCAGATGGCTTAACAGTCTTCACAACACGTGCCGACACCTTAATGGGTGTGACTTATGTTGCTATTGCAGCAGAACATCCGATGGCGTTAAAAGCGGCTGAAACGAATCCAGAACTTGCTGCATTTATCGAAGAATGTCGTATGGGTTCAGTTGCAGAAGCGGATCTTGCCACTGCTGAGAAGAAAGGCATGGCAACAGGTCTTTCTGTAAAACACCCTGTGACTGGTGAAGAAGTTCCTGTTTGGATCGCAAACTATGTGCTGATGTCATACGGTTCAGGTGCGGTGATGGCAGTGCCTTCACACGATGAACGTGACTTCGAATTTGCCAATAAATATGGCCTCACCATCAAACAAGTGATTGATGCCAAAGGCGCTGATGATGCAGACTTTGATGCAACTCAGTGGCAAGAATGGTACGGCTCGAAAGAAGGCAAACTGGTTAATTCAGGTGAATTTGACGGTTTAGACTTCCAGGGTGCATTTGATGCATTCTTGGCAAAACTTGAACCACAAGGTCTTGCCAATGTCAAAGTTCAATTCCGTTTACGCGACTGGGGTGTATCTCGTCAGCGTTATTGGGGTTGTCCAATTCCAATGATTAACTGTGACACTTGTGGTCAAGTGCCAGTGCCTGAAGATCAACTTCCGGTTGTACTTCCGACTAATGTTGTGCCTGATGGTTCAGGTAACCCACTCAATAAAATGCCTGAGTTCTACGAAACCAAATGTCCATGCTGTGGTGGCGACGCACGTCGTGAAACAGATACATTGGATACCTTCGTAGAATCTTCTTGGTACTATGCACGTTATGCTTCTCCAGACTTTACAGATGGCATGGTGAAACCTGAAGCGGGTCAAACCTGGTTGCCTGTGAACCAATACATCGGTGGTGTGGAACACGCGATTCTGCACTTGTTATATGCACGTTTCTTCCACAAATTGATGCGTGACGAAGGCGTGGTACAAGGCAACGAACCATTCACCAACTTGTTAACACAAGGTATGGTACTTGCGGATACCTATTACCGTGAAGCGGAATCAGGTAAGAAAACTTGGTTCAACCCTGCCGACATCGAACTTGAAAAAGACGAAAAAGGTCGTATCACGTCTGCGAAATACAAAGGTGATGGTCAAGACGTCATTGTTGGCGGCCAAGAAAAAATGTCGAAATCGAAAAATAACGGGATCGACCCACAAGCGATTATTGACCAATACGGCGCAGATACGGCTCGTGTATTCATGATGTTTGCAGCCCCTCCTGATCAATCTCTTGAATGGTCTGATGCTGGTGTTGAAGGTGCAAACCGCTTCTTGAAACGTGTATGGCGTTTAGCGACAGGTTTCCTTGAACAAGGTAACACTGCTTCAAACATCGACAAAGCTGCGCTTTCTACAGCAGCGCAAGACTTACGTCGTAAAACCCATGAAACCATCCAAAAAGTGGGTGATGACATCGAACGTCGTCATGCATTTAACACTGCCATTGCAGCGATGATGGAGCTTCTAAATGCAAACAACAAGTTTGAAGCGAAAGATGACAATGACGTGGCTGTGGCTCGTGAATCCATCACCACACTTCTGACTTTGCTGGCACCATTTGCACCACACTTAAGCCAGACTTTATTGGCTCAGTTTGGCATTGAGTTAACCTCTGCTCAATTCCCGACTGTGGATGAATCTGCATTAACACGTAATACCCAAACCATCGTGGTTCAGGTGAATGGTAAGCTTCGTGGCAAACTTGAAGTGTCTGTCGATGCATCGAAAGATGACATTTTGGCACAAGCAAAAGCATTACCTGAAGTTCAACAATTCTTGACCGGTCCAACCAAGAAAGAAATTGTGGTGCCGAATAAGTTAGTGAATTTGGTGGTTTAATTCCTTAGGTTCCCTCTCCTCTCAGGAGAGGGTTAGGGAGAGGTGAAATATTAAAAGCACCCTCATCCTAACCTTCTCCCAAAGGGAGAAGGGAATATAAAGGAACAATCCCTCCCTTGCGAAGCAATGCTTCTCACCCTTTAAAAAAGGGAGGAGAACCCATTTTTTATAATATGGACCGTGGAAGTCCCCCTTTGTAAAAGGTGAGCCATATATGGCGCAAGAGGGGGACCTTTAAGGACGAATCCCTCCAAACCTCCCTTTACCAAAGGGAGGCTTAAAAAACACAAAGCCCGTTGCCAGTCAACGGGCTTTGCACATACAATCAAAACCTCATTTTATTTTTCGCTTGATTCAGGCCAACACAGAGGACAACACATGCATTTGGGCAAACGTGTCGCAGCTATTGTACTTACATGCGGTTTAGCTACTAGCCTGGTCGGTTGTGGTTTTCATCTGAAAGGCACCAACCCAACCGTCGCCCCGGTGGCCTATTCGAAAATGCGTCTGGCGCTGCCTGCCCAAGCGGAAGAATTACAGGAAAAACTGTCGATTTATTTGGGTGCCGCCGGTGTCCAGCTCAGCAATAGCAATGATGCCTATCTGCTGCGGGTACTCGACTATAGCCCGCGCCGTCTGGAATTAAATGGCAAGCTGGTCGAAACCATGCTGCGTTTAAATGTGACTTTCCGTATTGAAGATGCACAAGGCAATCCGGTAACTGAACCGCGTACCGTAGTCGCCACCCGAAGCTATCAATATGATGTCGCAACAGTGAACACCGATGATCAGGAACAGAAATTCCTGCGTGATGTGATCATTGATGATGTGGCCCAGCAAATTGTGCGTCAGATTTCATCAAACCGCTTACCTGCCGCATCGACCAGCCAAACTGCTGCACCATGAAACTGGATTACTTACAGGCCCTGAAACGGATTGATGATGCCCGGGGGGCCTGGGTGCTGCATGGTCAGGAACCATTACTAGAACAAAACCTGATTGATGCTTTTCGCCAAAGCTGGCAGAAGCAGGACATTGAACGTCAGCGCTATGATATTAGCAGCGTCAGTGACTGGAAAAATGTCTTTAATGCCTTAAACAGCCTGTCTTTATTTTCCACCCAACTGGCAGTTGAAGTGCATGGCAACATCAAGCCCGATGCCAGCAGCTTAAAACTGCTGAAAAGCTATTTACAACAAGACAGCAATAACCTGCTGCTGGTGGTCATGCCCAAGCAGGATGCCAGCAGCCTCAAGTCAAGCTTTTTCCAGACGGTGGAGGCCAATGGCGTTTGCGTCGCCTTAACGGCAAATTACCCACGCGATCGTCAGCAGATTTTAGCAGTTGAAGCACAAAAACTGGGGATTCAACTGGCCAATGATGCCTGGCAATGGCTGGAACAGCATCATGAACACAACTTGCTGGCGGCCAAAAATAGCTTGATGCGGGTGCGCGATACATTTCCGGACCTTGAACAGATTCAGATTGAGCATTTATATGCCTGCCTGCAAGACCAGTCGCGCTATACCACTTATGATTTAAGCGATGCCCTTTTAGCCGGAAATCTGGCTCAATCTATCAAGATTTTTCAGTATCTGACTGCCTCTGGCGAGCCGATGAGCCTGATCTTATGGAGTATCAGCAAGGAAATGCGACTTCTGATGCAACTGTTCGAGCAACCACAGAATGCCTTGCAACTGGGCATCTGGAAAAATAAGGTCAGCACTTACCAGCAGGCAGTACGCCGTTTGTCGCCACAAACGTTTTTAAGCTGGCCGGCGCTGTTATTAAATATTGATGCGGCCATTAAAGGCGTCAGTCAGGACAACCCGGAACAGCTGGTGCAGCAAGCCATTGCCAGTCTCTGTGGTCGGCCTTTATTTGCCGTTTAACAGGATATTCAGACCTGCATAGAATAATTATCATTTGCAATGTCTTCAAAATATTCACGATTTATCCTTAATTCGCTTTTATAATTCCGTTTAATTCTTTTTACCTGTTTCGATGATCATGCCTAAAATAAAACCAACCAAACTCGTGCTTGCTGCGCTGGCCATTGTGGCACTTATTGCTGCAGCCTGGTTCTTTTTAAAACCTAAACAGGAACAGCCACAGTACATTACCGCTGCTGTCAGCCGTGGCGATATTGAAAATTCAGTACTGGCCACCGGTGTCCTTGAAGCCACCAAAATGGTCAGTGTCGGCGCCCAGGTGTCGGGACAGGTCAGAAAAATGTATGTCGAACTCGGCGATCAGGTCAAACAGGGCCAGCTGATTGCCCAGATTGATTCGGTACGTCAGGAAAACGAATTAAAAACCGCAGAAGCCAGCATTAAAAACCAGCAGGCCCAACTGGCGGTGCGTCAGGCCAATCTTGCCAAAGTCGAAGCTGAATATCGCCGACAACAGGCCATGTATGACCAGGATGCGACCTCACGTGCAGAACTGGAAGCCGCACTGGCCAGCTACAAAACCGCACAGGCCGATATTGCTGCCATTAATGCCCAGATTGAACAGTCCCGCTTAACCTTAGCCACCACACGTGAAGATTTAGGCTATACCCGTATTGTTGCACCCATGGATGGTACGGTCGTGGCGATTGTTACGGAAGAAGGTCAGACTGTAAACGCCAACCAGAGTGCGCCGACTATTGTCAAACTGGCCAAGCTCGACACCATGACCGTAAAATCGGAGATTTCTGAAGCCGACGTTATGAAAGTGGAAGAAGGCCAGCGTGTGTACTTCACCACCTTGGGCAACAGTGAGAAAAAACACTACGCCACCTTGCGTCAGGTTGAACCGGCACCAAATTCAATCAATACCGAGACCAATAACAGTTCATCCACTTCAAGCTCTGCGGTGTATTACAACGCCCTGTTTGATGTTCCGAATGAAGATGGCAAGTTGCGTATTGACATGACCGCACAGGTGTCAATTGTGCTGGATGAAGCGAAAAATGTCCTGATGATTCCAGCGGCAGCCATTCAGGCCTCTAACCGTCCACAGCGTAGCCGTGCCCCGGGTGCAGATCAGGCGCCGGCTGAACGCGGTGCATCTGAAGCTCGTGGTCAACGCCCGGCCGGTGACCGTCCTGCGCGCTTAACCCTGACCGAACAGGAACGTGCCCTGATTGATCAAGGCAAAGCTGCACTGGCAATGGTACGTGTCTTACAGGCCGATGGCAGCGCCAAACCGCAACAGGTCCTGACTGGCTTAAATAACCGGGTTAGCGTTGAAATCATCAAAGGTTTGAAAGAGGGTGATCAGGTCATTATTGCCGATGGTTCAGATACTTCAAACGATGGCGCCAAACGTAGTAACCGTGGTGGTCCTTCCGGCCCAATGAGAATGTAAGCATGAGTCAACAACAGCAACCTCTACTCGAGGTCAAGAATCTGACTCGTGAATTCCCGGCAGGTGAATCAACGGTGCAGATTCTCAAGGGTGTCGATCTGGCGATTTACCCCGGCGAACTGGTCGCGATTGTCGGCCAGTCCGGTTCGGGCAAATCGACCCTGATGAATATTTTAGGCTGTCTGGATAAACCAACCTCGGGCAGCTACCGCGTAAATGGCCGCGAAACCCGTGAACTGGAACCCGATGAACTGGCCCAGTTACGGCGTGAATATTTTGGTTTTATTTTCCAGCGCTATCATCTGCTGGGCGATTTAACTGCAGCGGGAAACGTCGAAGTGCCGGCGATTTATGCCGGTGCCGATGCCGATGAACGTCATCAGCGTGCAGAAAAACTGCTGACCGATTTGGGTCTGGGTGAGAAAACCCAGAACCGTCCAAGCCAGCTTTCTGGTGGTCAGCAACAGCGTGTTTCGATTGCGCGTGCGCTAATGAATGGCGGCGATGTGATTCTAGCCGATGAACCGACCGGTGCGCTGGACAAAAACAGCGGCATTGAGGTAATGCGGATTCTGCGCGAGCTGAATGCCCAGGGTCATACTATTATTCTGGTCACCCATGACCACAATGTCGCCAAAAGTGCCAGCCGGATTATTGAAATCAGTGACGGGAATATTATTTCCGATCAGCCGAATACGCCAGAAACTGAAGATGCGCCCCTAGAAAAACAGCAACTGCAACGCAATACACAAAAGAAAATTTCGTCCTGGCGCTCCGCGGTGGACCGTCTGGGAGAAGCCTTCCGTATGGCCTTACTGGCCATGAATGCACACCGGATGCGAACCTTTCTGACCATGCTCGGGATTATTATCGGGATTGCCTCGGTGGTTTCAGTGGTGGCACTCGGCAATGGTTCACAAAAACAGATTCTGGAAAACATCAGCAGTCTGGGTACCAATACCATCACCGTGTATCAGGGCCGGGGCTTCGGGGACAATTCACGTTCCTCTCAGGTCAGAACCCTGATTCCCGCAGATGCCGATGCGCTGGCGGAACAGCCCTATGTCGATGGGGTCAGCCCGTCGGTGAATACCAGCGTGACCGGACGCTTTAAGGAAATTGAAGCCTCGACCACCGTGAATGGTGTGAGTGAAGACTTCTTCTATGTACGCGGTCTGGATTTTAACAGCGGTCAACCTTTTGACCGGAGCAGTGTCCGCACTCAAGCCCAAGACGTGGTGATTGATACCAACACCCAAAAGACTTTCTTTAGTGACGGCTCTAACCCGGTAGGTCAGGTGATTTTACTGGGGAGCGTACCGAGCCGCATTATTGGGGTGGTCGATGCCCAGCAAGGCATGGGCGGTAATGCGGATAGCCTGAATGTCTATCTGCCCTACTCCACCGTTTTAAGCCGGATGCTGGGGCAATCGCATGTGCGCAGCATCATTGTCCGGATTAAAGATGAATATCCAAGTGCCGCCGCAGAAAATGCAATTTTAAGCCTGCTGGTCCAGCGCCATGGCGCGCAGGATGTCTTTACCCAGAATGCCGACAGTATTCGGGAAACCATCCAGCAGACCACTGCGACGATGACCCTGCTGATTTCAGCCATTGCCGTGATTTCTCTGGTGGTGGGTGGTATCGGGGTGATGAACATCATGCTGGTATCGGTTACAGAGCGGACGCAGGAAATCGGCGTTCGTATGGCGGTGGGTGCCCGACAAAGTGACATCTTGCAGCAGTTCCTGATTGAAGCCGTACTGGTCTGTATTTTAGGTGGTATTCTCGGGGTGCTCTTATCTTTAGGGATTGGACAACTGATTACCCAGTTCGCCGGCGGGACTTTCCAAATGGCTTACTCGACCACCTCCATTGTGGCAGCCTTTATCTGTTCCAGCCTGATCGGGATTGTGTTTGGCTTTATTCCTGCCCGTAACGCTGCCCGTTTAAACCCCGTCGATGCCCTGTCTCGAGAATAAGGATACTTTCATGCAATTGAATTTCAGTAAGCTTGCAACCGCCTTGCTATTGAGCAGCAGCCTGGTCGGCTGTGCGGCGGTGGTGAAAACCCCATATCAGGCACCCGCTGTGACTATTCCGGGCAGTTTCCAGAACAGTAAAGCGGTTAGCCAGCAGGTGCATGCCCAGGTTCAGGCCGATCAGTGGTGGACGCTGTTTAAGGATGCCCAGCTGAATGCCCTGGTTGAACAAACCTTGACGCGCAATAGCGATCTGGCAGTTGCGGGGATTAACCTGCAACAGGCTCGTCTACAGGCGGGACAGTCTCAAAGCCAGCAAGGGATCCGGATTGGAGATGCCAGCATTTCAACCGGGCACCGTTTTAGTCTGGATGGCGATGGTAATGCCTCGACCGGAATTTCTCTGGGCTATCCACGCTTGAGTTATGAACTGGATTTATTTGGCAAACTGGCCAACCAGACCGAAGCTGCGCGCTGGGAAGCCTTAGCCACCGAGCAGGATTTACAGGCCACAGCACAGAGTTTGATTGGTACAGCAGCAGAGCTGTATTGGCAGCTGGGCTATTTAAATGAACGTTATCAGGTGGTCCAGCAAAACCTGGCGACCGCACAAAAAACCTATGAACTGGTACAAGTACAGTATCGGGCTGGCGCGGTATCGGGTCTGGATGTAACCCAGGCAGAACAGTCGGTACAAAACCAGAAATCAACCTTAAGCCAGATTGAGCAGCAGCGTGTAGAAACCCGGACAGCCTTGGCGGTTTTATTAAACATGCCGGTGCAGCAGCTGAATATTCAGGAACCGCCGCGTTTACCACGTACGGCGTTGCCGGAGATTAGTGCCGGTTTGCCGGCAGAATTATTGGCGCGTCGTCCGGACTTACAGGCTGCCGAGTTACGCCTGCGTAAAGCCCTGGCCAATAAAGATGCCAATCGGGCCAGCTATTATCCATCGATCAGCTTGACTGGCGCACTATCAACAGGTGTGGGTGCCTCTACCTCACTAAGCAGTGCATTGCAAAATCCGGCCTTGACCTTGGGTGCAGGATTAAGTCTGCCATTTTTACAATGGAATGACATGAAACGTGATTTACAGGTCAACGAACTGGAATATGAAAAAGCGATTTTGCAGTATCGCCAGACTCTATATGCCGCCTTTGCAGATGTGGAAAATGCATTATCGGCACGTAATGAGCTGGATAAACAGCTTGCCTTGCAGGCACGTAATGTTGAACTGGCGGAAAAGTCTGAACGGTTGACTGAAGTCCGTTATCGTAACGGCGCAGTGGCGTTAAAAAATCTGTTAGATGCACAGGAAACCACGCGTAATGCCCGTTTATCTTTGGTGCAAACCCGCCAGAGCCAATACAATGCTTATGTGACTTTATTGCAGGCATTGGGTGGAAGCCCGATTCAGCAGTTGCCTTAAATTTGATTAAAAATTAAAAAGCCCTAAGGGGCTTTTTTAAATTCAAGATGTAAAAATCTTAGAGTGTAGTATTTCATGGGCTTTGTTGCACAAACCTATCTGTAAAGGCTTTTTCAGCGATATAATTTTCAAATGAAGAAGCCTACACACAAAATCTACCGTACAACCAATTGGCCCGCATATAACCGAGCACTCATGAGTCGCGGAAATATTGCCATTTGGTTTGATCCTGCTACGCAATGGTATGCGCCATCAACAGGCAAAGGGCGAAATCAAACCTACTCCGACGCAGCTATCCAATGCTGCTTAATGATTAAATCCTTATTCCGTCTATCTTTACATATGGTCACTGGCTTTGTGCAAAGTCTGATTAAACTTTGCGGATGAGCAGCCCGAATATCAGTGATATTCGTACACCACGCTTTGTAGAAGACAAAAGCATATTGATATTGCAATCAGCTACCAAAAAAGTAGCGATGGGCTGCATCTACTCATGGACTCTACAGGCATGAAGTTTCTAGGTGAGGGCGAATGGAAACGCAAGAAACATGGACCTGAATATCGTCGCCAATGGCGTAAACTTCATATTGGTATAGATGCTAAAACCCTACAAATACGAGCAGTTCAGCTTACAACCAATAATGTCAGTGATTCACAGGTGCTTGGTGATTTACTTAATCAGATTCCACAAGATGAGCAGATTGACTCTGTTTATACCGATGGAGCTTATGATACCAAGCAATGCCGTCAGGTCATTGCAGATCGGCAAGCGCATGCAGTGATTCCACCTAGAAAAAATGCGAAACCATGGAAAGATACAAAGAGTAGCTCGCTAGCGCGAAATGAATTACTTCGAACAGTTAAACGTTTAGGCAGGACACTATGGAAAAAATGGTCAGGCTATCATCGCCGCAGTTTGGTGGAAACCAAGATGCATTGCATCAAATTATTAGGCGATAAATTAATGGCAAGAAGCTTTCCTAGTCAGGTGAATGAGATTCATGCACGTGTAGCAGTCCTCAACAGATTTACGGAATTAGGTCGACCACTTACCCAAGTTACGCCTTAAATTTGGCTCAATTAGGGGCGCTTTGCATTTCAAATCTTTGTGCAACAAAGCCGTAAATAGACCAAACTACTTATCACTCTCCATAAGAAGTTTTATATCATCTGGTATTGATGCATCTGGTATTTCATTATTTTTTATTTTCTGTAAATAACTTTTAGCAATTTCTTCATTATTACTTGCAGCAAGTGTTAGCCACTTTTCTGCTTTTACCAAATCTTGAGTTACTCCATTAGTTCCAAAAAAATAGGCTGTACCTAAATTAAGTTGAGCAAGTGAAGACCCCTTAGATGCAGCTAACTCTGACCAATAAATAAATTTCTCTCCACTTTTTGGTACGCCCTCACCAAATGCATATAATCCAGCCAATTCATTTTGGGCAATTACATCCCCACTTTCAGCAGACGTTTCTAAAAGTTTTAAATAATTTTCCTTATCGCCAGCTTCAGAATATTTCTGTATTTTTTGATATGAATCTTGCTCCGTTGATGTAATCTTTTCTGAATCAGGAAGTGTATTCGTTGATGTACCATTACTACAACCACTTACCATCAATAGGCTGAAAAAGATAGAATAAGAATATTTCATTTACTAACTCCAAAAATTAAAAACTTGACGGAAACCATTGAGAACTCGGAGGTACATTTAAATACACAGGATTTTCTTCTTGATATCTTTTCCCCAGTTCTTGTAATCGCTTCATTTCAGTACATTTGCCACTTGAGTTGGATTAGGCATAACTAATGCAGCGGTCTTTTGCTTCATCCAATAATGTAGATGCGCCGACAGGACTTGTATTAGTATAGACTACCCACCCATCGAAAATGCTTATGGTGAGGCAGGTAAACTATAATTAGCTAATGCTGGTACTGCTACTCAGCATGCTGAGTTATATTTTCTTGCGCATGGCTTTTTTGGTCATTATCACCACACCCAGTTAACCCCAATAAAATTGCTAGTAAAAGTATTTCTTTCATTTATTTCTCCTTGTTTTCAGTTATTTTACTTTTTAATAAATGACTATAATTGGTAAGAAATAAAAAAACCTGCTAATACTTTTCTCTTTAATTACAAAAACAAGAAAATAATTTTATTTAAAAAACCTATCAAACAGTATCTTTTCATATAACCCCAGAAAATAAAGCTTCATTATGATAAAAATGATAATGAAGCCTCATCATTTATTTTTGCCTAAGAATATTTAAATTATTAATTGCGTTTAAATGTCCTTGTTTAGCTGCTTTTTCATACCAAAATTCAGCTTGATTTTTATCTTTTTTTACATACACACCTTGCTCAAAGAAAACCCCTAAATTATATTGAGCTTCAGGATTACCTAGTTCAGCAGCTTTTTCAGAAAAACTAAATGCTTTCTCATAGTTTTCCTGATCCAAGTACATTTTTGATAAACCCTCATATGCCCGTGAAGGGTTATCTTGGACCCCTAATAAATACCAACTCTCTGCTTTTTCAAAATCTGGTGATCGACCAAAATCCTTAACTCTATATAGCTCTGCTAAGTTCAATTTAGCATCTTTGTTACCATACTTATTTGCTTCTAGAAAATACTCTTCAGCCTTCTGAAAATTCTTATCTTTTCCTAAACCAGCAAAATAAATCATACCTAATGAGTTTATAGCTTCATGGTTATTAGCTTTTGCAGCCTTTTCAAACCAATAGTAAGCTTTATCATAATTAGGTTTGATATTATCTAACCCATTTAGCTCTGTACACGACAAAAATAGATAACTCATTGAAATAATGTCACAATAATTGTTTTCTAACGACGAATACTATGACACATCTCAATGAGTTATATCTTATCTTAAACAAATCTCTAAAATGGAACAA
>NZ_VOXS01000011.1:0-74863 GCF_013420655.1 Acinetobacter sp. Q186-3
CAGCAGGGGTGTCATCGGGTCGTCATCCACCGCATCCGAGGCCAGATAGCTGTTTTCGACATCCCGTTCCAGCAGGCCTTGCCGTTCCAGATAGCGACCCACCCGGTGGGCGATGGTGTGCGTCAGCGGCACTGTTGCAAATAACCACGAATGGTAAGCTGAAGACTGTTTTAGCTAAAGGTGCAGCATATGAATCCTTTCCATGGTCGGCATTTTCAGGGCGAAATCATTCTTTGGGCTGTGCGCTGGTATTGTAAATATGGCATTAGCTATCGTGAACTGCAGGAAATGCTGGCCGAACGGGGTGTGAATGTTGATCACACGACTATTTACCGTTGGGTTCAACGTTATGCTCCTGAAATAGAAAAACGTTTACGCTGGTATTGGCGTAATCCTACAGATCTGAGCTCGTGGCATATTGATGAAACCTATGTAAAAGTGAATGGACGATGGTCTTATCTGTATCGTGCAGTCGATCAACATGGCGATACCATTGATTTTTATCTTTCTTCTAGACGTAATACCAAATCAGCATATTGTTTTCTTGGAAAAATTTTAAATAATGTGAAGAAGTGGCAAATTCCACAAGTGATCAACACGGATAAAGTACCCACATATGGACGTGCTTTATCACGGTTAAAACGGGAAGGTAAATGTCCACCAGACCTTGAGCACAGGCAGATTAAGTATAAAAATAACGTGATTGAATGTGATCATGGCAAGCTAAAGCGGATCATCAGGGCCACATTAGGATTCAAATCTATGAAGACGGCTTATGCCACAATTAAAGGTATTGAAGTCATGCGTGCACTACGTAAAGGACAAGCATCGTCATTTTATTATGGTCAGCCTCAGGGTGAAGTGTGTCTAATCAACAGGGTTTTCGGTCTCTAAGTACTTTTTAAAGGGAACATCATCGACTCAAATCTCTATTTGCAACAGTGCCATAAAACTCGCCTCTGCTCAGGGGAAGTACAAAGGTCGGGTGCATAAACTAAAGCCTGACCAAGCTGAAGCTTTACGACAAGCATGGAAGGAGGGGAAGTATCCATCGAAAATGGCATTAGGGAAAGCTTTTGGGATTAGTCGTCAGGCGGTATACCGATATTTACAAGTTAGTGAATAGCTTATTGGGATTAGCAACTAAATTTAGTTTAACTTATAAAAATCATGAAACACTGTTCGAATTTTAAGCGTGGAACATGAATAATCAATAAAAAGCCGCTCTGGTGCCCTATATTCCAGAACGGCTTGCTTTAATATAATGATATTTAAAGAGAAATATCAAGCTGTTATTCCCAAGTAGAAATGTCCTACCTAATAACCAAATAGAAATGTCCTATACAGACATTTCCAAGTCAAGCACAGGATTCAGATTTCGTTGTTGAATTGCTGTTTTCTGTGCTCGTCTACGTGGCATAGATTGAGAACGACTTCGTTTGTTTTGCTGTTCTAGTTCTTCATGCTGTTGCTGGATATGGGCCAAGACTGAACTCAAACGTTTATTCTCAACAATCTCTCGCTGGTTCAGCTGACTTAATTTATCGAAGATGCTGTAATTGATTTTTCTTCCCTGATATTCAATGGCGACCGTACCGTCTGGGTATTCTAGAAATTCAATATATTTACCCATGAGACTCTGGTTTTCTTCTTTATTTTCCAGCAGATAGACGCACTTATCATAAGTAATCGTCAGGCTATTCGTGACTCTGCGAGGTTCACGCCAAGTAAAAATATCATCTAACTCTTCGGCTGTTTCCATGATAGGCCGATGTAGATTCTTAGGATTAAAAGCCATCTTGGCGAACTTCTGATTGAACTGCTCAATGAAGCAGGGTAGCCAGACATTAGCTTGCTCAATCGAACAGATGCCTTTCAGGCGCATCTCCTTGATCAGACGGTCCTGAAGGGTTCTGTTGGCCCGTTCCACACGGCCTTTGGCCTGCGGTGAATTAGCGAAGATGATATCGATATTCAGGGTGCTGAGTACACGTCCAAACTGGGTAATCTTGGTGTCTTTCTTGCTGCTTTGATTCACTCTAAAGACTGAATGTTTGTCGCTGTAAAACGCTAAAGGCTTACCGTGCTGTTCGACATATAAGCGTGTTGAGATCATATAGTCAAAGGCTGATTCTGACTCACAGAAGCGTAAATGCTGCAATTTTCCTGTCGCATCATCGATAAATACCAGCAGACAGCATTTAGGGGCTCGTCCTTCAAACCAGTCATGATGTGAGCCATCAATCTGGATCAGTTCACCATAACAGTCCCGGTTATAACGAGGCTGATACGGGCGTTTCAGGCGCTTGGCGCGAGGAATCCACAGATCTGCTGCAATCATCCAGGAACGCAGTGTTTCAACTGAAATATCAAAGCCATGAACAGTGCTGAGCTTTTCATGCGCTAAAGTGGGTCCGAAACCATGGAATTGTTCAGCGACCAGATTGAGGCACTTGAGTCTGAGCTCTTCAGGAAGCCTGGAATTACTGATTTGGCCACGTGCAGCATGTGCTAATGCAGTTGGACCTTGAGCTTTGTATTTTTGCAATAAACGTCTGATCTGACGTTCTGAAATATGCAGTAGCTGAGCAGCCTGGGACTGGGTTATGCGTTGATCACAGATTTCCTGCAAGACCGACAATCGTTTAAGTTCTTTATCCGACATAGACACCAACATATCAAACCGTCCGCTTCGATAATCGCAAAATCACGTATTCTAAAAGCGGACATTTTTACTTTGGAGAAACCGGACATTTCTATTTTGGAGTTACACAAGCATTACGTATAAGGTGTATTATGTTAATTTTAGAGATTCTACATAAACGTAAAATCTCCTGCACTTAGATTCTGGCATGTGTTCCATACTTATCAATCATGATAGAGCTGGCTTCATTTAAGCCACGCACAGTGACATTCACATTATTCTTTTGGAATTTATTTACAACAGAATCAAGCATGGCGACTGATGTTACATCCCAAATGTGAGAATGGGTCAAATCAATAATCACATCCTTTACATCCTCTTTAAAGTCAAACCCTTGCATGAATTTTTCAGAAGAACTAAAGAAGATCTGACCTCTCAAATCATATAAACGGGCTGTTCCTTCAAAAGATGCTATTACTTGGATATCATTTTCAAGTTTATTCGCTAGGAACAAAGCTGAAAGTAATACGCCTGTTAACACACCCAAAGCCAGGTTATGCGTAGCAACAACTACAATCACAGTCGCAATCATGACGATATTACTGCTCTTAGGATTATCTTTTAACTGAGTGACAGAACTCCATTCAAAGGTACTGATAGAGACCATGATCATTACCGCTACCAATGCAGCCATTGGAATCACTTTGAGCCAATCGCTGATAAATACAACCAGAATAAGAAGAAAAATACCCGCAGAGAATGTTGATAAGCGTGTAAGACCACCCGATTTCACGTTAATCATGGATTGACCAATCATGGCACAACCGGCCATCCCCCCCATAAAGCCAGAAGCAATATTCGCGATACCTTGTCCTTTACATTCTTGGAATTTATCACTTGGTGTATCTGTCATTTCATCCACGATGGTTGCTGTCATCATCGATTCAAGTAAACCTACAGCCGCCAGTGCGACTGAATAAGGCAAAATAATCATCAATGTTTCAATATTCAAAGGAATATTTGGAATCAAGAACATTGGAAGTGTGTCAGGTAAAGACCCCATATCGCCCACGGTCCGTACATCAATTCCTAAAGCGATTGCCAATAATGTGATTGCAATGATGCAGACTAGTGGAGAAGGGAGTAATTTTCCTAATTTGGGAACCAGAGGGAAGAGATAAATAATCGCCAAACCTAAAGCAACTAGAGCATATACATGCCAGGTCACATTAATCAGTTCAGGCAACTGAGCCATAAAAATTAAGATCGCTAACGCATTTACGAATCCAATAACCACAGATTTAGATACGAACCGCATTAACTTGGCAAGCTTTAAATAGCCTGCCAATATTTGAATCACGCCTGTCAAAATTGTTGCTGCCAGCAGATATTCAAGCCCATGCTCTTTGACCAATGTGATCATAAGCAGTGCCATAGCCCCGGTGGCAGCTGAAATCATGGCAGGACGACCACCTACGAAAGAAATCACGACGGCAATACAAAAGGATGCATATAGACCGACTTTAGGATCTACACCTGCAATAATTGAAAATGCGATGGCTTCAGGGATGAGTGCAAGACCGACGACTAATCCGGCAAGTACATCCCCACGGATGTTAGAGAACCACTGTTCTCGGACATTAGATAACATAAACATAGCCTGTTTTTTAATTTTTCAGATAGGCTAGTGATGTGATATATACAACACACAAGCGACTACACCACATCACTAGACAGTGATGAGTTATTTACAGATTTAAGACGGTAAATAAACTTAAGGTGGCGTAAGTGTCATAAGATGAAGGAACTTTTTAGAGTAAAAAAAAATCAGGACAAGGGTAACAGCTAGGTACTTTTTTATAAAGCCTGGATGTTATATCCAAGCTTTGTTTAATCGGTATTTTATGAAGCTTTTAGCTCCCCAAGTAATTGACCTATTTCCAAACGTGTATAGCCACGTTCTTTAAAGATCAAAACAATAGCCTGTTTATAATCTTCAGAAATAGCCGTTTTATATTTATTAATTAATTGGATTTCGGAATTAAGCTCGAGGTCATTTTTTATCGTCAATACTTCCGTAGAGACTTTATTAAAAATCTTGAAATTAAACATACAGGCGCTCTTTATCAATATTGTAGCGGCCCGACTACAACAAACACCTGCCTCAGCTTAGCTAGACACCCTTGGGCGCAAGGATTACAAATTCAGCAGGATTCTGCAAGCTTTACCCAATTGAAAGCATTATTATTCATCTAAATACCCGGCCATTTAACATAATGGGCATTATTCGAAATTTATGGAAAATAGTATTATTTATCAATAATTTATGATATAAAAAATCGGGGGCGCAAACCCAAAAAGTCGATTTGGAAACAAGTCGGCTTTTTTCTATTCGATCCTGGCATCTTTCGCCAATCAATTTGTTTAAAAAATAGTCTTTTTTTGCGGTTTTTCCTGATTCTATCAGGTGTCCAGGGCAAAAATTATCCCCAATTTCTGCGGATAAAGCCGGGACAACTTTTAGCCAGATTTGTACGCCCTGGCGCACAAACATTTAGGGATTTTGCGGCTAGGGGATCTGTAGTTTTTTGCTTATGATGAAGTCATACAGGAACAGGAAGTTCCGAAACATACAACAATAATGATAAGTTCAAGCACCAGGACGTGAGGTAGAACAGCAGCCTACCTAGCAGCCAAACACGAAAAACCCCGATATGTCGGGGTTTTTTATTGTCTAACTATGGTAATTAGTTAGTGGTATCTAATTGGTTCTGATTGATAAATTCAATCAGCGTATTCTGAATAAATTCTTCTAACTCAATACCTTGCTCTTTAATTAAGTTTTCAGCCTTTGTAATCGTTTCGCTATCTAATTCAAATGAGATTTCTGCTGAAGTCGATATCAATAAATCATAGTTGTTTTCTACGATTTTTCTAAAGACTCCCTCTGGATTATTCTTTAAGGGCACGTTGAAGGACAGTCGAAGAGCGCTGTTAATAATTTCAACATGGGTATATCCAATATGTACTGTACTTTTTCCTACAAATCCTAAGTGTTTCATAATGATTTTTAAATGTAGTGATAGCAATATCATCATACCTGAAGTAAGGATCAGAAAATATTCAAGGTGTTTCAATTAAAGATGATACTGAGCTTGATGATCTTATGGTTGATATTGTGGAATCACAAGACGAACACGAAATTTTGGCTTTAAAAGTTTCAGATTTTCTGAAAATTTAAAATAACCACAAAGACACCAACAATTCGACGTTAAAATAAGTCGGCTGATGCAAATTCTGACAAATAGATGAGCTAATTAAACATTATATTCAGCTCATATTGTGAGCCGAATATATGCTATATTTAACTCATCTTGGAACGATTCGAGTTATAGATTGAAGATGCAGGAATGGATTTGGCAAACAGAAAACTGGACAAACTTCACATGGCAAGATGAAATCATCCTGCCTAAAACTAGACAAATACATCAAAAAATAGGAATTCTTCTTGGGCAAAGTCAGCATGATTTAGCGAAAGAACAATTTACTTTAGATACTCTACTTGCCAATCTAGTTGCTTCATCAGCGATTGAAAATGAAACTCTAAATGTTTTTTCATTGCGATCATCTCTAGCTCGACGTTTGGGCGTTACTCTTGAACAACCTTATCCAAGCTCAGACAGATCAGAAGGTCTAGCGAATATCATGCTCGATGCGCTTAACAATGTGAAGCAACCGCTCACAGTTGAACGCCTCATGCAATGGCATCGTTGGCTTTTCAATGACCCGGATTGGACAATGCAACGTTTACGCATTGGTCAACTCAGAGGCTCAGAACCTATGCAGGTCGTTTCAGGTCGATTGGATTATCCTACGGTACATTTTGAAGCTCCTCCTAGAGAGGGGCTAGAAAGTCGCTTAAATGCCTTTATCGAGTGGTTTAACCATAGTCTGACCGATTCCTTGCTTGACCCCCTTTTACGCGCAGGCATTACTCATTTATGGTTTGTGACGCTACATCCTTTTGATGATGGTAATGGTCGTATTACACGTACACTGACAGATCTTGCCCTGGCTCAAATGGATGAACAGAGCATTCGTTTGTATGCCATATCTCCTGCGATATTAAACAAACGCAAAAGTTACTATGACATCTTGGAGCAAACCCAAAAAAATGATTCCAGTATCACAGATTGGCTGGTCTGGTTTTTAGATACCTTGAATGACAGCCTTGAAACAACCTTAAAGCGGATCAATCGAACTTTATTTAAAAGTCAGTTTTGGCATAAATATTCTAGTTTAGACCTGCATGAAGGGCAACGAAAGGTTTTAAACCGTTTATTGGATGGCGGGGAAAATGGCTTTGAACATGGCATTAGTGCCTCACAATATCAAAAGGTTGCTAAAGTCAGTAAGGCAACAGCTACCCGCCACTTATCTGACTTGCTTGAAAAAGCATGTATAGTCAAATTAGAAGGTGGTGGACGTAACACACGTTATCAAATCAATACTCAATTATAGAAAGACAAAGAGATTAACTATGATGAATTACTTTGCACAGGATCCCTTCTAGGTAATGTTACCTAGGAGGAATCATGAAAAAACTGAAATATCAGTACCAACAGTCTATCAAAGCACATCCTCATGATTATTTTTGGAAAAAATATCCTAATCTGAGAAGTGTTTATTTTAAAAAGTTCAGTACGCAACAAGAAAGAAGTTTTTATTTCATGCATTGCATTGAATATAAAGACTATCCGCTCAAAATACGTGTTGCCCGTGGTAGTGGTTTGCCCTATGTTTGGGATGATTTCCCGACTTATGTCTATAAATTTTCCAAAAGTTGGAAGCACAATTCCAAACGGAAAAACCAGTACTATAAAGAACATGCGAAATGAGAGCACTTGATAAGCTTACTGGATAAAAATTGAAGTCTGACCCGTTTATCCTCAGCGCAAAATAGTCAAATCTTGATGAGAGGCTTTCAGCACATTGTGGACATACATGGCAATGCTCCAGATTTTCCAAACAATTCTATGCTTTGAAATGAAAGCTGTTATTTTGTAGGATCAAATGACCGCATTCCGTATTTTCTTTCATGTCAGAAACCCAACTCAGTCTCAGTGAATACCTGACCACCGTACAGGAAGTCATCCAGCTGACTTTCGATGAAGCGGTATGGGTCAAAGCCGAGATCCGTAATCTCAGCATCAAAGGCGGGCATTACTATCTGGAACTGGCAGAGAAAGATGAAGACAGCCATAAAGTGATTGCCAGCTGTAAAGGCACCCTGTGGAAATTCACTGAACCGTACCGGGTTTGTCGGAGACTTTTTTATTTAAGTTAGGCCACCTGACCTAACGGGTTAATCTTATCATAGTACATTGCTTCAAACTCAAAAGGCGATACATAACCCAGTGCACTGTGTACACGCTTTTTATTGAACCAATCTACCCAGTTTAGTGTCGCAAGTTGTACATCTGCTAAACCTTGCCAATCTGCTTTTAGATATTCAATCACCTCTGTTTTGTATAAGCCATTCACCGTTTCAGCCAGAGCATTATCGTATGAATCACCAGTTGTACCGACTGATGCTCGTAAATTTGCTGCTTCTAAACGATTGGTATATCGAATGGAAAGATATTGCACACCTCTGTCGGAATGATGAATCACATTCTTTGGCATGCCTCGATCATGAACCGTACCTGGTTTGTGGAAGACTTTTATTTAATGATGTTACGTAGTAAGTGCATGTTGAGCATCTTCGCTACTACATGTTGTAGTCTATTTATAAATTATTAACAACATTATATTAAACAATATAATGTTATTATTTCTCATGAAAATCAGCATCAAAACATAGGTAGCTTTTAAAAACTAAAATGTATAGAATAAAGTGACCAAAATGACATTAAATGATATAAATTGATCGAAATTTTACCACACAAAAAATAAAACAAAACAAATAAAATCATATACTTACTATTAACGCCATTTAATGTAATAAATCTCGGTGACCTTGCCAAGGTTGGGGTCGCGAGTTCGAGTCTCGTTTCCCGCTCCAAATTCAAAAAGCCCTGATCGAAAGATTGGGGCTTTTTTTATTGCCTATTCTAAAATTTTTGAACCTCACCCCAAGCCTGTTCGCCATTCCTGTTTTATCTGGCTGATTTAAATCGTAGTCTAAATGTATAAAAGCGTTTTTAAAAAACTCCCAGTTTTTACGGGCTGCTGTTTATATTTTTATACAGATCAATTGCTTAAATATTCTGCACAATTCAAGCTTTTTCCAGACGCCGGCCCTTTTCAAGCCAGCAGCCACTGTGTATAACAATGAAGCAGACCGGGAAACGGATAAGCATAGGCAAAACCTACGAAAAAGCGTTAGACTATGCCACAATTAATGTCATGAAAATGTCCGTTGAGACAAAAAGAAGGTGAAGGTTGATGCCGCTCAATACAGTTGAAGAGCTAGTAGCAGATATCCGTGCAGGAAAAATGGTTATCCTGATGGATGATGAAGATCGTGAAAATGAAGGCGATTTAGTCATGGCTGCCACGCATGTTCGCCCGGAAGACATCAACTTTATGATCACCCATGCCCGCGGTCTGGTCTGCTTGACCCTAAGCCGTGAGCGTTGCCAGCAATTAAACCTACCCTTAATGGTCGATGCCAACGGCGCCCAGCATGGCACCAACTTTACCCTGTCGATTGAAGCCGCAGAAGGCATCACCACCGGAATTTCCGCGGCTGAACGTGCGCATACCATTCGCACGGCGGTTGCCGCCCATGCCAAACCGGCCGATATTGTCCAGCCGGGCCATATTTTCCCGCTGATGGCGCAACCAGGTGGTGTGCTGCACCGTGCCGGTCATACTGAAGCCGGCTGTGACCTGTCCCGTTTGGCTGGTCTAGAACCTGCTTCGGTGATTTGTGAAATTATTAAAGAAGATGGCACCATGGCGCGCCGTGCCGATCTGGAAGTGTTTGCCGAAAAACACGGTCTGAAAATGGGCACCATCGCCGACCTGATCCATTACCGCATGACCAATGAACAAACCGTTGAGCGTCTGGATCAGCAGACTATTGATACCGAATATGGCAGCTTTGACCTGTATCGTTACCGTGAACTGGGTAACCCGGATATTCATCTGGCGCTGGTCAAAGGTGAGCCAAAAGATGGCGTGACCACCGTTCGCGTGCATGGTTTTAACCCAACCCGTGACCTGCTAAAACTGAACAAGCAGGATGGTGAACCGGCCTGGAATCTGGACCGTGCCTTAAAAGAAATTGCCAATAGTGATCGTGGCGTATTGGTCTGGATTGGCCAGCGTCATCTGCAGGATTTAGGTCCGGCACTGGACAGCTTAAATGCACCGAAGAAAAGTAAATCCAATGCGGCGCTGTCTCAGCAGTATCAGACCATTGGGGTAGGTGCACAGATTTTACGTGATTTAGGTGTTGAAAAAATGAAGCTGCTCAGCTCGCCATTACGTTTCAATGCCTTGTCCGGCTTTAACTTGGAAGTGGTGGAATACGTCACCGCACAACAAACAACTTAAGAAATCATCGAGGTTTGCTATGGCAGTTCGCCGTATTGAAGGTATGTTACATCTCGCGAGCGAAGGCCGTTACGCGATTTTAGTTGGTCGTTTTAATAGCTTTGTGGTGGAACATTTGCTGGAAGGTGCCATCGACACATTGAAACGTCATGGTGTATCAGAGGATAATATCACTGTTGTTCATGCACCAGGGGCGTGGGAACTTCCGGTTGTTGCGAAAAAACTGGCAGCATCTGATCGTTTCGATGCCATTATTGCACTGGGCGCGGTGATTCGTGGCAGTACGCCTCACTTCGACTTTGTTGCAGGCGAATGTGCCAAAGGTTTAGGCGTGGTTGGCCTGGACACTGGCTTACCGGTCATTAACGGTGTATTGACTACGGATAGTATCGAACAAGCGATTGAACGCTCGGGTACAAAAGCAGGTAATAAAGGTAGCGAAGCTGCTTTAACTGCAATTGAAATGGTTAACTTGTTAAAGGCTATTTAACGCTATGTCGCAAACACTTCAAGCAACTTATGCAGCAAAACGTAAAGCACGTCGTTTTGCTGTACAAGGAATTTATGAATGGCAGATGAGCCACAATCCGGTGCACGAGATTGAAGCACGCACGCGTGTCGAAAATGCCATGCACAAAGTGGATCTCGGCTATTATCATGAATTGTTGACTCAAGTGGTTGCCAATCATGAAGCATTGGATGCGCTCTTAATCCCTGTGCTTGACCGCGAAATTGATGCCCTTGACGGCGTTGAACTCGCAACCCTTCGTCTGGGCGCCTATGAATTGAAAGAACATCTGGAAATTCCATATCGCGTGGTTTTAGACGAAGCCATTGAGCTGGCAAAACATTTTGGCGGTGCAGACAGCCATAAATACATTAACGGTGTTCTTGACCGTTTGGCCAGCTCATTACGTGCAGCAGAAAAACAGCAATCTAAATAATTGACAGATTGATGCGATGGCTGAGTTTTCCATTATTGACACCTATTTCAATCGGCAGCACGGCAGTTCTGTCGACTTAGGTGTTGGTGATGACTCAGCCGTGCTGACTCCTCCCCCACAGCAACAGCTGGTGATTTGCGCCGACACGCTGGTTGCTGGACGACACTTCCCATTAGATACTGATCCACATGCCATTGGCTGGAAATCTGTTGCAGTCAATCTCTCCGATATTGCTGCCATGGGTGCCACGCCGCACAGTATTCTACTGGCCTTGAGCCTACCCCAAATTGATCACGACTGGCTGAAAGCCTTTAGCCAAGGTCTGTATGATTGCTGCGATCAATTTGGGGTGCGCTTAATTGGTGGAGATACCACCCAAAGTCCGCATTTAACCTTATCCGTGACCGCCTTGGGCTGGATAGATACCGGTCAGGCGATTACCCGCGCCGGTGCCCAGCCTGGTGATTATATCTGTGTCAGCGGCACCGTCGGTGATGCCGCCTTTGGTCTGAAACATCCGGGACATGCACTGCAGCAGCGTCTGGATTATCCAACCCCGCGCTGCGAACTGGGCCAGCAACTCAAAGGCCTGGCCTCGAGCATGATTGATGTTTCAGATGGTCTGGCCCAAGACTTGGGACATATTCTTAAAGCCTCAAAGGTTGGTGCCACGCTGGATCTGGATCTGTTACCGCTTAGCGATACTCTGCGTCATTTACCTGACACACAGCGCTGGCAATATGCGCTGGCTGGCGGCGATGACTATGAACTGTGCTTTAGCATCAGCCCGCAGCATTTTGAACAACTTTTACAACAACCGCTGAATGTCCGCGTTACCAAGATTGGACAAATTCATGCAGCACCCGAACTTCATTTTGTGCAGAATGGCGTAGATCATTCGCTCCAATTCCAGGGATACCAACACTTTGCCTAAACCTGCCATTCATTTTAAAGCGATGAGCTGGCCCGACCGCCTGGTTGTCTTCTGTGGGGTCGGGTTTGGATCAGGCCTGTTACCCAAAGCTCCCGGCACCTTCGGCTCGGCTTTTGCGCTGCTATTTATTCCGCTGTGGCTGTGGCTTGGTTTTGCCTATTCGGTTGTGGCGATTCTGCTGATGTCACTGGTCGGGATTTATATCTGCGGGCAAACCGCGCGGGTCATGGGCGTCCATGATGATGGCCGTATTGTCTGGGATGAATTTGCCGGACAGTCGATTACCTTTTTACCGCTGATCTATTTTGGCCAGATGAATACGATGTGGGTCATTGCAGGCTTTGCCCTGTTCCGGCTGTTTGATGTCTGGAAACCCTGGCCCATCCGGGTGATTGACCGTCAGGTCGATGGCGGCTTTGGCATTATGCTGGATGATCTGATTGCCGGACTCTGGGCAGCAATCTGTATTTTAATTTATCTTTATTTTATTTTGGTTTAGCAATAACTAGGATTATACATGTCTACCACCGTGATTATTCTTGCCGCAGGGAAAGGAACGCGTATGCGCTCCAGCCTTCCGAAAGTGCTTCAACCCCTTGCAGGACGCCCGCTTCTGGGTCACGTGATTGAAACGGCACAACAATTACAAGCAGATAATATTATTACCATTTATGGCCATGGCGGCGAACAGGTGCATCAGGCCTTTGCCCATGAAACGGTTCAATGGGTGGAACAGGCCGAGCAGCTCGGGACCGGACATGCGGTCCAAATGGCGCTGCCGGTACTGGGTCAGGATGGTGTTTCAATTATTTTATCCGGTGATGTGCCGTGCATTAGCCAGGCCACCTTAGAGCAACTGGTCGAGGCCAGTCAGGCTACCGGTATTGGTCTGGTCACGTTAACCCTGCCAGATGCGACCGGTTACGGCCGTATTGTACGTGACAATGGCCAGATTCAGGCCATTGTTGAACACAAAGATGCTTCTGAGACACAGCGCCAGATTCAGGAAATCAATACCGGCATTTACTGCGTTAGCAATGCCAAACTGCATCAATGGTTACCAAAGCTGTCCAATGACAATGCACAGGGCGAATACTACCTGACCGATATTGTGGCCATGGCCATTGCCGATGGCATGCAGGTGGCTTCGGTGCAGCCGGAACGTGCCTTTGAAGTCGAAGGTGTCAATGACCGGGTGCAACTGGCCGCATTAGAACGTGAATTTCAAAGCTTCCAGGCCAAACAGTTAATGCAGAAAGGCGTGCATCTGATTGATCCAAGTCGCTTCGACTTACGTGGTTCACTCAAAGTAGGTCAAGACGTACGTATCGACATCAATGTGATTATTGAAGGTGAAGTCGAGCTCGGCGATCGCGTTGAAATTGGCGCAGGCTGTGTGATTAAAAACAGCAAAATTGCGGCCGGCACCAAAGTCCAGCCGTACAGCGTCTTTGAAAATGCTGTTGTCGGTGAAGATGTACAGATTGGTCCATTTGCCCGCTTGCGTCCGGGTGCAGTGCTGGCCAATGAGGTGCATATTGGCAACTTTGTTGAAGTCAAAAACACCCAAATTGGTGTCGGCTCCAAAGCCAATCACTTTACCTATTTAGGCGATGCAGAAGTCGGTGCCGGTTCCAATATTGGCGCAGGCACCATTACCTGTAACTATGACGGCGCCAATAAATTCAAAACCATCATTGGCGATGCGGCTTTCATTGGCTCAAACAGCTCGCTGGTGGCACCAGTAACCATTGGCAACGGCGCAACGGTGGGTGCCGGCTCGGTAATTACCCGTGATGTGGCTGACCATAGCCTGGCCTTTGAACGCTCAAAACAGTTGAGTAAAGATAATTATCAACGTCCCCAAAAACTGAAAAAATAAGAGGAAAAGATTATGTGTGGTATCGTCGGTGGCGTTGCAGAACGTAATATTAGCAATATCCTGATTGAAGGCTTAAAGCGTCTGGAATACCGGGGCTATGATTCCGCCGGTCTGGCGCTAATCAATGGCGGTCATGTATTACGTGAACGTCGTGTCGGGAAAGTGGCCAATCTGGAACAGGCAGTTATTGAAGCCGAATTAACCGGTTCTTTAGGGATCGCACACACGCGCTGGGCGACCCATGGCAAGCCGACTGAAAACAATGCCCATCCGCATATTTCGGGCAATGTGGCGGTGGTGCATAACGGAATTATTGAAAACTTCCAGGAACTCAAAGATGATCTGGAAGCGCTTGGCTATGTGTTTACCTCGCAAACCGATACCGAAGTGGTTGCGCATCTGGTCAATGATGCCCTGAAATCCACCCCAAGTTTACTGGAAGCAGTGAAACAGGTGGTGCCGCAGCTCAAAGGCGCCTATGCACTCGGTATTATCCATACCGACCATCCGGATGAACTGATCACGGTTCGTGAAGGTTCACCTTTGGTGATTGGTGTTGGGATTGGCGAGAACTTTATCAGCTCGGATCAGCTGGCGTTGTTGCCAATTACCAACCGCTTTATTTATCTGGAAGAAGGCGATATTGCCCGTTTAACCCGTGAAACCATCGAAGTTTTTGTTGATGGTCAGCTGGTGAACCGTCCGGTGAAAGAGCTGGATGCAACGGTCAGCAATGCCTCTAAAGGTGAATACAAGCACTACATGCTCAAAGAGATTTATGAGCAGCCAGAAGCGATTCAGCAAACCATTTCTCAGGCCTTAAATGGCAATGCGCTGCGTGAAGACTTTCTGGCCCAGGCCGAGCAGGACTTCGCCAACATCCAGCAGGTGCAGATTATTGCCTGCGGTACCAGTTACCATGCCGGCATGATTGCCAAGTACTGGTTTGAACAGCTGATTGATGTACCATGTCAGGTCGAAATTGCCAGCGAATACCGCTATCGTACGCCAGTGATTGTTAACAACACCCTGTATATCTGTATTTCCCAATCGGGTGAAACCGCCGATACCTTGGCTGCACTGCGCGATACCCAAAAACGTGCTGCAGCCAAAGCGCTAAACATCTGCACCATGGCAATTTGTAACGTAGCCACCTCATCAATGGTACGCGAAACCCATCACAGCCTGTTAACTTTGGCTGGACCGGAAATTGGCGTGGCATCAACCAAAGCCTTTACCACGCAACTGGCTGCGCTGATGCTGCTGATTCTGAAAATTGGTCAGGTCAAACAGAGCATTGCTGAAAAAACGGTCACCGAGATTATCGCGGAATTGTGGCACACGCCAAAAGTGATTCTGGATACCCTGCAGCATAACCCGGCGATTCTGCACTTATCCGAGCTGTTTGTGGAAAAGAACCACTGCCTGTTCCTCGGCCGTGGCACCCAGTTCCCGATTGCGCTTGAAGGTGCCCTGAAGCTGAAGGAAATTTCCTATATTCATGCCGAAGGTTATGCCGCCGGTGAGCTGAAACATGGTCCGCTAGCTCTGGTCGACAATGAAATGCCGGTGGTGATTCTGGCACCAAAAGATGACATGCTGGATAAACTGAAATCCAATATGGAAGAAGTACAGGCCCGTGGTGGTGAGCTGTTTGTCTTTGCCGATGAGCACAGCGGCATTAAAACCAAAGAGCGTCAGCATGTGGTACATATTCCATCAATCAGTGCGGTGCTGGCGCCAATTGTCTACAGTATCCCAGTACAGCTGCTGTCCTATCATGTCGCGGTACTACGTGGTACCGATGTGGATCAGCCACGTAACCTGGCCAAATCGGTGACGGTAGAATAAGCAAAACAGAAAAAGGCTGGTTCACCGGCCTTTTTTCTTCTGCATGGAGAACAAATAATGACCCAACTGACTTGCTTTAAAGCTTACGATATTCGCGGCAAACTGGGCAGCGAGCTGAACGAAGAGATTGCCTATAAAATAGGCCGTGCCTATGGCCAGATTTACCAGCCAAAAACTGTGGCGATTGGCTGCGATATCCGTTTAAGCAGTGAAGACTTAAAACAGGCCACCATCAAAGGCCTGAATGATGCAGGTGTAAATGTCCTTGATCTGGGTATGACTGGCACCGAAGAAGTCTATTTTGCCGCCTTCCATCTGGATGTCCAAGGCGGGATTGAAATCACTGCCAGTCACAACCCGATGGACTATAACGGCATGAAACTGGTGCGCGAGAATGCCCGTCCAATCAGTGCCGATACTGGCTTAAAAGAAATTCAGGCCTTAGCAGAAGCCGCTACATTTACCGAAGTCGCAGCCCAAGGAACCACACAGTCCTACAATATTTTGCCGGAATTTGTAGATCATCTGATGACCTATATTGATCCAGCCAAGATTCGCCCAATGAAGCTGGTGGTGAATGCCGGCAATGGTGCTGCAGGTCATGTCATTGATGCGATTGAAGATAAATTCAAGGCCCTGAATGTTCCGGTGGAGTTTGTCAAAATTCACCATGAAGCCGATGGCACGTTTCCGAATGGGATTCCGAACCCGATTCTGGTAGAAAACCGCGACAGCACCCGCGAGGCAGTACTGGCGCATGGCGCAGATCTGGGCATTGCCTGGGATGGCGACTTTGACCGCTGCTTCCTGTTTGATGAAAAAGGCCAGTTTATTGAAGGTTATTACATCGTGGGTCTGTTAGCACAGGCTTTCTTGTTGAAACAGTCCGGTGAAAAAATTGTGCATGATCCGCGTCTGGTCTGGAACACTTTTGATGTGGTGGAGCAGTATCAGGGTGAAGCAATCCAGTCCAAATCAGGGCATGCCTTTATTAAAGATGTGATGCGTGAGCACAACGCGGTTTATGGCGGGGAAATGAGTGCCCACCACTATTTCCGTGACTTTGCCTATTGTGATAGCGGCATGATTCCATGGTTACTGGCGATTGCGGTGCTGTCTGAAACCGGTCAATCCTTATCGAGTCTGGTAGAAGAGATGATTGCCAAGTTCCCATGCTCAGGTGAAATTAATTTTAAAGTGGCCGATACCCAGGCCACCATTCAAAAGATTTTTGAGCACTATGCCGATCAGAACCCGGCCATTGACCAGACCGATGGCGTAAGTCTGGATTTTGGCGCCTGGCGTTTTAATGTGCGGGCTTCCAATACCGAACCTTTGCTGCGTTTGAATATTGAAAGCCGCCGTGACCAGCAACCCAAACCAATGCAAGACTATGTCGATGAATTGACCCGCTTGATTCAGGCTTAATATAAAAAATGGAGCTCAACGCTCCATTTTTTATTGTACTGAGATGAAGATGTGACTAACGATAGCCATTTGGATTCTGTTTTTGCCAGTTCCAGCTATCAGCCAGCATATCTTCTAGTGACAATTTAGCCTGCCAACCAAGCTCAGTTTGTGCGCGCTGGCAATCAGCATAGAAACTGGCCAGATCTCCATCACGTCGTGCTGCGAATTCAAAGGGAATTTGCACAGCATTAACAGCCTCAAAAGTTTCTTTAATCTTCAGCACTGAAATTGGGTGTCCGGTCCCAATGTTCCAGGCCCGGCAGCCAGACTCAGTCAGGCGATTCTCAACAGCTAAAACATGAGCCTGTGCCAGGTCGACGACATGAATAAAATCTCGCTCACATGTACCATCCTGAGTTGGATAGTCATTGCCAAAAATAGAGAGTTTTTCACGACGACCCACGGCCACCTGGGTCACATAAGGCATCAGGTTATTTGGAATCCCTTGCGGGTCTTCACCAATCTGGCCACTTTTATGCGCGCCGACCGGGTTAAAATAACGTAATAAGGCAATTGACCAGCGCTCATCAGCCATCGCCAGTTTTTCCAACATTTGTTCGATCACCAGTTTGGTATAGCCATAATTATTATTTGGCATACTTAATGGCATATCTTCCTGATAAGGCGATGGATTATATTCCCCATAAACTGTTGCAGAGGAACTGAAGACCAGTTTAAACACCCCTGCGCGTTGCATCGCCTGCGCCAGACTGATAGAACCCGCAATATTATGCTCAAAATAAGCCAGTGGAATTTGCTGACTTTCCCCCACCGCTTTAAGACCGGCAAAATGAATCACCGCATCAATCTTGTGCTGCTGGAACAGCTGATCCAGACCGGCACCATCCCGAATATCCCCTTCAATAAAATGGAGACTTTTCTGGGTCAGTGCTTGTACCCGTTGTAATGATTCTGCTGAACTGTTTGATAAATTATCCAGCACCACCACCTGATGCCCGGCATTGAGCAGTTCCAGACAGGTATGCGAACCAATATAACCGGCGCCACCGGTGACCAGAATATTAGCCATCTGATTTTCCTAATAAAATTTGTAATAAACCCTGTGTCGAAGCGTCCAGTGCCGATACATCCTGCTGCTGGCCATTTAAAATTGGCAACAGCTGATTGGCAATTTCCTTGCCCTTTTCTACGCCCCACTGATCAAAGGGGTTAATATTCCAGATCACCGACTGGACAAAGACCTTATGCTCATACAAGGCAATCAACATCCCCAAGCTATACGGGTTCAGTTCCTGAATCAGGAAAGTTGAACTCGGCTGATTACCGGCATATTGCTTATACGGTGGCAGACTGGCCAGCTCGGCCTGATCCAGTGCCTGATTGCCAAAAGCCAGTAAGCGCGATTGCGCCAGACAGTTAGACAGCGCCAGATGGTGCTGTTCGACCAGCGCCTCTGCACTTTCGGCATAGGTAAACTGGTTGGCATTGTAGCGTTTCACCGGCGCAATAAAATCACAGCTAACCGCCTGTGTACCCTGATGCAGCAGCTGATAAAACGCATGCTGGGCATTCGGTCCTACTTCACCCCAGACAATTGGACAGGTATCCAGTTCGACTGCGTCACCACTGCGCTGAATCGATTTACCATTCGATTCCATTTCCAGCTGCTGCAGATAAGAGGCAAAATATTTTAAGCGGCCATCATAGGGCAAAACTGCATGGGTCTGAATATCCAGAAAATTATTGTTCCAGATGCCCAATAAACCCATCAACACCGGAATATTCTGTGCAAAGGGTGCGGTCTGGAAATGCTGATCCACCGCATAGGCACCGGCCAAAAAGGCTTTAAAGCCTTCTACCCCAATAATTAGCGCAATTGGCAAACCGATACAAGACCAGAGTGAATAACGGCCACCGACCCAATCCCACAGCAGGAACTGGTTTTCTGGCGCGATACCCCATGCGGTCATTTTATCAGGCTTGGTCGAGACCCCAACAAAATGATGCTGTAATACACGTGCCTGTTTGCCCAAGGCTTTTTCCAGCCATAAACGGACGGTTTGCGCATTGGACAAGGTATCAATGGTGCCAAAAGACTTGGAGGAAATAATAAATAACGTGGTTTCCGGACGCAGCTTATGCAGCAGATCCGAGAGCTGGCTGCCATCCATGGTCGAAACAAAATGCACGCTCAGTGGCTTGGCACTTGGATGTTTAAAATCGGACAGTGCCTGAGTCGCCATCAAAGGGCCCAAGTCTGAACCACCGACGCCGATATTGACCACATCCTGAATTACTTCACCGGTGGCACCGCGGCATTGTCCGGCATGAATTTTTTCTACCAGCTGATACATACGCTGTAGCTGGGCCTGCACCTGCTCAGCCAGTTCCGGATGAGTACTGCCCTGTTCCGGCAAACGCAGCGCCCAATGCATGGCTGCACGCTGTTCGGTATAGTTAATCGTATCGGTGGAAAACAGGGTGTTGATCCAGCCCGATAAGTCATGTGCCTCAGCAAAGCGAATCAGCTGCGCCAGTACTTCGGCATCGATCCGCTGCTTGCTATAATCGAAAACCAGCGATTTTAAACGTACGGAGAAGTGCTCGAAACGCTGCGCATCCTGTGCAAATAAATCGGTTAAATGGCGCTGTTCAAACTGATTTTTTAAAGTCTGTAACTGTAATAACAGTGAATCACGCGTATGTACCGCTGCTGAACTGCTCATTAGCGTCCTACTCCCATATAGGCAAAGCCTTGCGCTTTGACAAACTGCGGATCATAGATATTACGTCCATCTAAAATTAACGGATGCTGCATACTGTTGAGTAGGGTTTTATAGTCCGGACTCCAGTAATGTTTCCAGGCGGTTAACAGGCACAGCGCATGGCTGTCTTTGACGGCTTCATACTGGTCCTGACACAAGATCAGATCATCGCGTTCGCCATACAATGCCTGAATTTCTGGCAAGGCTTGCGGATCGTGTAATTTAACCGTGAGCCCTTGTGCCCAGAGTGCCTTGAGCATGGCGTGAATCGGTGAATGGTGCACGCGTGAAGTATTTTCCTTAAACGCGGCGCCCCAGATGGCAATGGTTTTGCCTTTTAAATTGCCCTGATAATAGTTCCACAGTTTGCGAAACAGCAGTTCTTTTTGCTGCTCGTTAATTTCCCAGACCTGGGCCAAAAGCTGGCTTTTCACCCCGGTGGTTGAAACGGTATTGGCCAAAGTCAGGACATCATGCGAGAAGTTTTCTCCGCCAAAACCGGCGCCCGGATACATATAGGACGCGCCAATCCGGCTATCGGCGGCCATGCCCTGACGCACATGCTCAATATCAATCCCCAGTTTTTCTGCCACCACAGCCAAGTCATTGATATAACTGATCCGGGTTGCCAGCATGCCGGAAATACTCAGCTTGGTAAATTCCGCATCCAGCACCGGCATAAACAGGTATTGCTGCTTACGCGGGAATAAAGGACGTAAAAATTCCTGCACTTTACTCTGCACCTGCGGGTTCATACAGCCCACGGTCAGCTGTTCCGCTTGGGTGATACTGGCCAGTGCATTGCCTTCCTGGCTCATATCCGGCAAATACACCCAGTCATCTTCAGGCAGTAGCTGTTTCAGACGTGCCGTACCCTGCAGACCGAGGGTCGAGGCATTGATCATCAGTTTCGGATGAATGATCGGACGCTGCTGGAGCTGCTGCAACAGTTCAATCAGTAGTGGCTCTTCAGCCGGGTTCAGGCTAAACAGATAGACATCCATCTCTAGACCCAGCTCTTTCAGGCTACAGTAATGCAGAAAGCCTTGGGCATGTTGCTGCTGCAGCAGGCGATTGACCGCCTCATCCTGAAAGTCAGGCGCTTCCGGGCTATCTTGCTCGAAAATGTCACACCAGTAGACCTTGTGCCCACATTCTGCCAATAGCGCCGCCATCACCCCGGCATAAAGCGTTCGACCAAAAACTGCAACCTTCATGCTGACCTCTGCCCTGTATTAGTCTTTAAGTTCCTGAATCAACTGTTTAAATGCTACACCTAAACTTGGGTGGCCCACTCCGTAATGCAAGACGGCCTTTAAATAGCCCAGTTTGCTGCCGCAATCAAAGGTCTGGCCTTTCATGCGGTAGGCTTCGACGGTTTCCAGCTGCTGTAATGCAGCAATGGCATCGGTCAGCTGGATTTCATTCCCGGCCCCTTTCGGTGTGGCGGCCAACAGCTGCATAATTTTGGCCGGTAATACATAACGCCCGATCACGGAAAGATTAGACGGTGCAGTACCGACCGCCGGTTTCTCGACAATCCCCTGCATTGCCGCACTCTGGCCTTCTGCAGGGGCAGCGGCAACATCCACAATGCCATATTGATCGACCAGATGCTCCGGCACAGCCTCGACCATAATCTGCGCTGCTTGGGTGGCATTAAAACGTTCAATCATTAAAGCCAGATCGTTTTTTTCTGCTTGGTCTTTCACCAGCACATCTGGCAGTAACACGGCAAAAGCCTCATCACCGACAATATCTTTGGCACACAGCACCGCATGACCCAGGCCCAGCGGCTGTGGCTGACGCACACTAACTACACTGACTTGTGGTGGTAGAATTTCGGTAATTTCTTTTAGCAAATCCCACTTTTGCTTCTGCTCTAACGTGGTTTCCAGCTCAAAGTTACGGTCGAAGTAGTTTTCAATTGACGCTTTGGAAGAATGTGTAACCAGAATAATCTGTTCAATACCGGCAGCAACCGCTTCACGCACCACATATTCAATCGCTGGACGATCGACCACCGTCACCATTTCTTTGGGAATAGATTTACTGGCTGGTAAAAAACGGGTACCCAAACCTGCAACAGGTAAAATCGCCTTCTTAATCATATATTTTAACCTGATCTCGACATTTTAATTCACTTTAACTTCTTTACCACGCTGATAGCCATCAACATAGTGCTCCAGCTGGCTTAATGCCCAATCAATATCCGATTGCACGGCAGTTAAATCATTGAAGCGTTCAAAGACCTGCAATAACTCATCCAGAGGATACATTTTTTCATAAGAACGTAAAATCCGGCTATGTTGCGTCACTTCGGTATTATCGGCATCAATCAGTAATTCTTCGTAAAGTTTTTCGCCGGGACGTAAACCGGAGTACTGGATTTCAATATCGCCGTCCTGACTGTCGGCTTCACGGACTTTCAGACCGCTGAGGGCAATCATCTGACGGGCCAGATCCTGAATCCGTACCGGCTCGCCCATATCCAGCAGGAACACATCGCCACCATGACCCAAGGCACCAGCCTGAATCACCAGCTGTGAGGCTTCAGGAATGGTCATAAAGAAACGGGTCACGTCCGGATGGGTCACGGTAATCGGGCCGCCCTTGGCAATCTGCTGTTTAAATAATGGCACCACAGACCCCGATGAACCAAGCACGTTCCCAAAACGTACAATACTGATCTGGGTCTGGTCCTGCGCTTCCGCCATGGCCTGACAGTACAGCTCGGCCATACGTTTTGATGCGCCCATGACATTGGTCGGACGCACTGCTTTGTCGGTTGAAATCAGCACAAAGGTTTCAACGCCATTTTTGACGGCTGCATTTAAACTAAAAGCGGTACCAATTGCATTATTTTTCAAGCCAGCAATCGGGTTACATTCTACCAGCGGCACATGCTTATACGCCGCCGCATGATAGACCGTCTGCACCGCATATTGTTCAATAATCCGTTCCAGTTTGGCCTGATCCAGGACCGTACCCAGAATCGGAATAATTTCGACATTGGACGCCAGACGCAGTTCTTTATCAATGCTGTACAGGGCAAATTCGGTCAGCTCATAAATCACCAGTTTCTGTGGCTGGTTTTTAATAATCTGGCGGCATAATTCAGAACCAATTGAACCACCAGCACCCGTGACCATCACCACTTTGTCTTTAATATTTTTTTCTAGCAGCTCTGCCACCGGCGGCACCGGATCACGGCCCAGCAAGTCAATAATATCAACTTCCTGAATATCGGAGACGCGGATTTCACCATCCACCAGTTTGGTCAGACCCGGAATTTCAGTAATTTTTAAATGGGCAGGTTCCAGAAATTTGACAATTTCACTTTTGCGGCTACGCCCCACAGAAGGCAGCGCAATCAGGATTTCATCAATCCGCAATTTGGCAAAACATTTAAGTGCTGTTTCCGGCAAATAGACATCAATACCGCCAATATTCTGTCCACTTAAAGACGGATTATCATCAATAAAGAAAATCGGTAAATGTTCATTGGAACGGGTTAAAGTCGCAGCGACCTGCTGACCAGCATTGCCTGCTCCATAAATTGCGATGCGTTTTTTCGGTACGCCCGCCTGCACATAAGAACGGACAATAAAACGGATGATTCCTCGGCTAAACCACACCCAGGCGAACATCATAAAGCCGAACATCAGTGGAATAGAAGTTGGAATAAAAGCATCTGTTAAATAGGCCAAGGCATAGAGTCCCGCCACCGCCAGGAAAGTTGCCAGGCCCAGTTTGACCATAAACACTTCATTGTAAGTACGTACAATAAAGCGGTACACCCCAAACACAAACAGCAGGATAACCGCAATTGCACTGACCCACAGTGAACCAAACGGAATATTCGGCACCACCTCTGCACCAAGGTCAAACTGACGAATGGCATAACACAGCCAGATCAGCACTGGAAATACACAGAAATCCAAAATGACCAGGAAAGCCAGTTTGGCAGCACGGGGGGATTCGACGAGAGGAATAACGATGGATTTCATATAGTTTTCAATAAGTCATATCTTAATTTAAAAGAATTTGTTATTAAGATTTATGTCCAATACGGGTCCCCACCTCTAAAAAAGAGCCAGACGGAATTCTCTGTCCGCCTGCGATGTTTACACCAACACTTAAATGACTAAAGTGTTCGATCACCACATCATGATCTAGCAAGGTCCCAATATTAAGAAGCACACCATCTTGAATAATCGTATTCGTGCCAATTATACACCCTGCCATAATACTTACCCCCTGACCAATTTGAGCAGAAGGTGAAATTACAGCCTGTGGATGTATGATAGTGGCGAGTGGTATTGATAAATCAAGCAGTAATTGTTGCCATTTTTGTCGTATTTGGTTATTTCCAACCGCAACAATTGCCTCCACATTTTCTTGCTGAAGCTGAGACAAGTTTTGAATATTTGAGATAATTGAATATTGGCCTACTTGTTTTTGCTCAGGCCAGCGGTCATCCACAAAGTAAATCTGCTGCCATTGTGCAGATAACGCTGCCACTTCAGCAATGGATTGACCAAAGCCCCCTGCCCCCAGAATCAGCAGATTTTTTTTAGGCATCTGGATGTCCTGCTTTTAATTTCATTGCAATTAATATAAGCGGTAAATAGGCCACCAATACCATAAACTCTGGATAAGCCAATGGCTGGGTAACGGTATAATAGGCCAGTGGCAATAACCACACTAAGTTAATGGCTGCTACAGCCAATGTCACAGGCGTATGACTACCCCATTTGCGCGACAAGATTTGGTAACTATGACTGCGATGGGCATCATACATTTTATAACCACTCAGCACGCGCTTAATAAGGGTATAGGTGGCATCCACCACAAACACCCCTAAACAAATAATCCATGCACAAAACAGGGCTAAATTTTCTTTGAGGGCTATGAGTGCCAAAATACCTAAGGTTAACCCTAAAAACCCACTACAGGCATCACCCATAAAAATTTTGGCTTTTGGAAAGTTCCATAATAGAAAACCAAATACACAGGCTGCCAATAACCACAAGATGTCTGAATTAACTGAGGTATTTAGCACAGTATATAAAATTGCCATACTGACTGTGGTAGTGATGGCCTCAACACTGGCAATACCGTTAATGCCATCCATAAAGTTATATAGATTCAGCAACCATACCAAAAACAGTACAGCAATAATATTGGCAATAAAGCCCAGCTCTAAACTATTAAAAACGGTCACTTCAGCAAAACCACCCAAGCTCATCACCACGCCAATCGCCACTAAAAAATGTATGGCTAAGCGCAGCATGGAGTTGATATGCCCGTGGTCATCTAAAAAACCAAGTAAAGCGATAACAAAACCTGCAGCCATCAGGGTTAAACCTATATGAACTGACAGTTGTTGACTATAGATCAGCACAATCAAAGCCAACAAGTAGCTACACACCACCGCTACACCACCACCGCGGGGTGTGGGGACACTATGAGAGCTACGTTCATTGGGGTTGTCTATTATATTTTTCTTGAGGGCGTAAGCTCTCATAAAATAGGTCGTGGTAAACGCAAGAATAAAGAAAATAAAAATAGGGAGGAGAGACATATCTGTGACTAGGCTCAATTTTTATGTGATGTATTAAACATTTTTTCTAGGCTTGTATCGACACTATAGGGTGCAGTCCAACCTAAAAGTTGAGTATTTTTTGTAGTATCTACCACCAGCTCTGAACATAGGCGTGATGCAACTGCTTTTTTCCCCACCAAACTTGCCAGAAAATTAATCAAGCTTTTAGGTACAGGTAGCATTAATAATTTGTTGTTTTGACATTTAGCTAATTTTTCAAATAGCTGTTTAACTGAAATATCATCTTGATCACTCGCTATAAATACTTCTCGGTTGGCATTTGGGTGAGTCATACACGTATGAATCAGGTCAGCTAAGTTATAGACGCTCACCATACTGCGTTTATTGTCTAAGCAACCAATCGGTAAAGGGAGTTTTTTACTTGCCAAGTTCACCATACTTTTAAAGTTGGCTTTTACTTTCGGTCCATAAATGAGGACGGGACGAATAATAACCACTTCTAAACCTGTACGTTGAGAAAGCGCAAGTAAGGCTTGTTCTGCTTCATATTTGGATAAGCCATACGGGTCATCTGTGTGGACATCGTCATTAGGACAAAAGGCTTGCGTGGTGGTTTGTTCACCATTCACCTTAATACTACTTAAGTAAATGAAACGTTTTACCCCACTTTCTACTGCTTTTTGTGCAAGATTTAAGGTGCCTTGTACATTGGTTTGGCGGTATGCTTCAAGTGGCGATGCAGCAGTTTCATGCATGACATGCGCACGACCTGCACAATGAATAATAATCTCAACCTGGCCCAGATCAATATTATCTAGATTATCATTTAGGTCAAAATTGATATTTTTAATATTAGGATGAGCAAATGTTTGGGCTTGGCGAGTATGTGCTAAAACAGAATAGTCTTTTTCAGCCAAAAACTGAGTTAAATACTGCCCTAAGAAGCCGTTACTGCCTGTAATTAAAATATTCATTCCTTACTACCCGCCTGATCTAATTTATTAATAACTTTTAGAATTTTTTGCATAGCTATAGGCTCAGCATAATTTTCAATCAAAATATTACGCGGTGAATTTAGTTTATACTGAGTAAAATTAAGCGTTATATCATCTAATTTCTTTGCAAGTGCTTCTATATCTTCTGGTGGTGTTGTCCATCCAATATTATGTTGAGTTACCATAGTTGAGACTTCTGCCTGTTCCTCCATAATAGCTAAGATAGGCTTATCTGCAGCCATAGTGAAATACGACTTGCTAGGCACTCCTAACCCCAACATTCCCTCAGTTAATGTCACTAAAGCAACATCACACGCATTTAGACCAATAGATTTCTCTTTTTGGTCTAATGCCCCCCAAAAATAGACATTATCCAGTTTTAGCTGATTAATTTTTTCTTCCAGAATAGAGGCATATGCTCCATCCCCAATAAAAATAAATTTAGCTAGAGGTAGATATTTCATTTTTTGAATTGCTTGACAAATAACATCTACACCTTGTACACGGCCAATATTTCCAAAAAATTGAAATACTACCGAATCTGTATTATGCCAATTAAGTTCTTTTAGTATTTTATTTTCAGATTTTTTTTGTACTTCGATATCTTTATAGTCAATCCAGTTCTGTATAACATGAATATTATTCAGTTGGGTCTTGCTATATACCAACTCTTTCATATCATTTCCGATCACAATCACTTGATCAGCACTTGTATATACTTTATCAAAAAAATATTTTAGAAATTTATAAAAATAGCTTTTATTTTTTAAAACTTTAGCAGCAACAAGGTTCTCTGGGAAAACATCATGCACTAACAACACCCATTTAAAACCAATTATTTTTTTTGTAAAAAAAATGATTATTAATAAAAAAATAGGAGTTGTTCCTGTAAAAACAGTACTACCCTTTTTAACATTTCTTAAAATCTCCAAAAGAAACTTAAGTGAAATACTAACTTCATATAGGAATCTTTTTAATAAGCTTCTCTTATCTAACTTTGGAGAGCTAATAAAATGAGCATTACTATATTGAGGACAATGCTCATCTTCTTTCGCGATTAAAACAAGATCTATATCACTTTGCTCATTCAAAAAATTATACAGCTTTCCTAATAAATAGCCTGTTGTATTCTGATTTTCATGATAATACTCAGTAATTAAATAAATCTTGTTTTTCATCTTAAAACCTTAATATTTCTTCCACACCACACGGTTCACGTAATCGGTATAGCTTAGAATAATACGAGCCACCTTCTCACTCACATTTGGCATACTATAGTCTGCCACCAGACGTAGCAGTCGATCTTCACCACGAGGTTGATGGTCTAGAATTTCTAAGCCTTGCAAAATACGCTCTGCCGTTAGGCCCACCATCATCACGGCAGCCTCTTCCATCCCTTCTGGACGCTCATGTGCCTGACGCAAGTTCAAAGCAGGGAAATTTAGAATTGAAGATTCTTCATTAATGGTGCCACTGTCCGATAAAGTTGCTTTGGCAGAAAGTTGCAGCTTATTATAATCACTAAACCCAAGAGGTTTTAATAATTGAATCAGTGGATGAAACTCAATTTTCAGCTCTTCAATGCGCTTACGGGTACGTGGATGTGTTGAAACAATTACAGGATACTGATACTTCTCTGCAACTGAATTCAGCATTTGAACCAGGTCTAAAAAGTTTTGATTAGAGTTAATGTTTTCTTCACGATGCGCGCTGACAATAAAATATTGATGCTCTTTTAAACCTAAACGCGCCAATACATCTGAAGCTTCAATTTTAGCTTTGTAATGATGCAGCACTTCAAACATCGGACTACCTGTTTTAATTACCTGATCTGCGGGCAAGCCTTCTGCCAACAAGTAATCTCGTGCAATCGTACTGTAGGTTAAATTAATATCAGCGGTATGATCGACAATACGACGGTTAATTTCTTCAGGTACGCGCATATCAAAACAGCGGTTTCCTGCTTCCATATGGAAAGTTGGAATTTTACGACGTTTTGCTGGCAATACGGCCATACAGCTATTGGTATCACCCAATACCAGTAAGGCTTCTGGTTGAACTTGCTCGAGTACTTTATCTACAGCAATAATGACATTACCAATGGTTTCTGCACCTGTTGCACCTGCAGCATTCAAGAAATGATCAGGTTTACGAATACCCAAATCGGTAAAGAAAATTTCATTAAGCTCATAATCATAGTTTTGACCAGTATGAACCAAAACATGATCAAAATATTGATCACATGCTGCCATCACACGCGATAAACGAATAATTTCCGGGCGTGTGCCCACCACCGTCATTAATTTTAATTTTTTCACAACTTTTTACTCTTTAATGGGTTAATGGCATTGCATACGTATCCGGTTTTTCACGGTCAAATATTTCATTTGCCCATAACATCACCACCATTTCATCTTCACCAATATTGGTAATGTCATGCGTCCAGCCAGGTACAGTTTCTACAATTCGTGGTTCATCACCACATGTTTCGAGCTCATAGAACTCACCTGTCACCACATGCTTAAACTTAAATAATGCTTTCCCTTTAATCACCAAAAACTTTTCTGTTTTGGTGTGGTGATAATGTCCACCACGGGTAATACCTGGATGTGCAGTAAAATAGGAGAACTGCCCTGCATCGGGTGTTTTTAGCATTTCAACAAACACACCACGCTGGTCACCATATTTAGGTATGCTATAGTCAAATTGTTCAGGTTTTAAGAAACTTAAATACGTCGAATATAAAGCGCGAGTTAAACCTGTGCCAACTCGATCTGTAATTAAACTTTCACGGGACTGTTTAAAACCTGCCAAGGTTTTTGCTAAATCACCCACGCTAATTTGGTATTCCGGCTGGATGGCAAAAACTTGCTCTACCTGCTGCGTACCTTGAATAATATTCCAGAATGATTCCACGACATCATCTACATAGACCAAACGGATCATGGCATTTTCATCATGAATCTGAATAGGTAAGTCATGTGCAGTGTTGTAACAAAAGGTCGCCACAGCCGAGTTATAGTTAGGACGTGACCATTTACCAAATACATTGGCTAAACGGCAAATATATACAGGATTACCTTGTTGCTGGTTTAGCTCTAATAATACCTGCTCACCACCGAGTTTACTCTGCCCGTAGGCATTGTCACGCTCTGCCTGAATTGATGAAGAAAGAATAACCGGAGTCTGCTTTTTTGCCTGTTTGAGAATATCTGCAATTTTCTGGGTAAGGGTGATATTCCCCTCAATAAATTCTTGCTCATTTAAGGGGCGGTTAATACCTGCTAAATGCACAATCCAGTCTGCAGCAAGTACCGATTGTTCTAGCTCTGCTGGAGTAGAATTACGGTTAAATTTTAAAACTTCAACCTCTGGCTTTTCAGACAAAAACTGAATCAGATTTTTTGCAATAAAGCCGTTTGAACCGGTAACTAAAATTTTCATGTTTAAGCCTCTGGATCTACATATTGACCTTGAGTTAAAGCACGTACGAATTCGAGTTTTAATAATAACTTTTTCATACCTTCAACATCTAAGCGTTCAGTATTATGTGAGTTATAATCTTCAAATTCTGTAATTTTTGAGTCACCTTCTTCTACATACTTTTCATAGTTGAGGTCACGCTGATCTGCTGGTACTCGGAAGTAATAACCCTGATCTATGGCAACCACCATTTCTTCACGGCTAAGTAGTGCCTCATAGGCTTTCTCGCCATGACGTGTCCCCATGATTGAAACTGGATGTTCTTCTACACTCAGCAATTCTTTTAATGCCTGTGCCAAGACTTCAATGGTTGCTGCCGGTGCTTTTTGTACAAAAATATCGCCATTTTCACCATGCTCAAACGCATACAACACCAAATCGACTGCATCTTCCAAAGTCATCATGAAACGAGTCATATTAGGGTCTGTAATGGTGAGGGGTTTACCTTGGCGAATCTGGTCTACAAATAACGGAATAACCGAACCACGAGATGCCATGACATTACCGTAACGTGTCCCACAAATTACCGTTTCCAGTTCTTCTAAGTTACGAGATTTTGCCACCATGACTTTCTCCATCATGGCTTTAGAAATGCCCATGGCATTAATTGGATATACAGCTTTGTCTGTACTTAGGCAAACCACACGTTTTACACGGTTTTGAATAGCTGCTTCCAATACATTTTCTGTACCCAGTACATTGGTTTTCACCGCTTCCATAGGGTGAAATTCGCAAGATGGAACTTGTTTCAGTGCAGCGGCATGGTAAATATAGTCGACACCACGTGTTGCATTCAGCACACTGTTATAGTCACGGACATCACCAATATAGAATTTAAGTTTAGATGATTGATATTTTTTACGCATATCATCTTGCTTTTTTTCATCACGGCTAAAGATACGGATTTCTTTAATATCTGTTTCTAAAAAGCGTTTTAGAACAGCATTACCGAATGATCCTGTGCCGCCTGTAATAAGAAGGGTTTTATTAAAAAACATTTTAATCCTTTAATTAATGAAAAATAAATAATTTATATTAAAATATTCGATATATCTTTTGAGCTAAAATATCATATGATAAGAGATTATGTGCTATCTCTAAAGATTTTTTAGACATATCTAATAATAGATCAGGATCAAGTGAGATATTATCTAGAATTTCAGAAATTTCAGAATCTCTGTTAATTAACCAACCATTACCCTTAACAAAAGGCTTATGACTTTTAACATTCTTTAAAATTACTGCATTTCTCAAACATAAGCTTTGTTGCATTGTTGCTGATTGTGAACCTGGTTGTATATATAAATCACTAGCACAGAGTAATTTTTGAATTTCATTTGCATCTACCCAACCTAAATACTTAATACGTTTATCTTCGCTAATTAAGCTTAATGCTTCTTCTTCAATATCTTTATCTAAACTTCCGGCCACAACATAAATAAACCTATCATCGCTATTTTTCTTAAACTCTCTTAATGCTTCTATCAAATGTTTTCTTCTATTAAGTTTTCCTGTTTGAAGTAGCATTATTTTATCAGCATTGATATTTAACTCTTTACGTTTAGAAAATCTCTTTGAATTGTAGTTTTCATCATCTAAACAAACTCCTCCCAAGGGATAAAACTCTACTTTATTCTTAGGTGCCTCATAAAAATCGATAGCAAAATCCATTGTATCCATCGAAATACAAAAAATTTTATCCACTTCTTTTAGAATGCTTTTAAAAATCGGTTTGTAAAAAAACTTATGAAATATCTTTGAGTAAAATGTCAAAGCAGAATTATACTTATCACTATGACAATCTAAGATAATTTTAATTTTAGGATTTTTTTCCTTATATAGCAGTAGCGTTCTTAACTCAAAAGCAGAAAGACCATGAAAATATATTAAATCAGGTTTAATTTCATCTAGTAATGCAAAAACCCCTTCATAACTTCTAATCTTGCTTTGAATTATTTTAGGAATTTTTTGATTGTATGGAACTCTATAAACAAAAGCTCCATCTGTACCGGTATAATTTTTTGGCTCTAAATAAATAGTATTACCATTATTATCCAATGATTCAGTTGATGCTATTACATTTACATGATTACCATCATTAACATTTTGTTGGACTAATAGGTTTTCTTGATAACTATGACCATCAAGATACACACATGATAAACACAAATGTACAATATTCACTTTTCCAGCTCTTCTAAAAATTTAACAGGGTCATCAAAAAAAACAGATAGTTTTTTAAGTTTTTCTTCGCTAAAATTCCACCATTCAGTGCCCAGCAATTTATTCCTAGTTTCTTCATCAAACCTATACTTAATTATCTTAGCGGGATTGCCTACTACAATAGCATAAGGAGGAATATCTTTTGTTACAACGCTACCTGCCCCAACTACCGCTCCAACTCCGATATTAACTCCTGATTTTACTGTTACCCTGTTTCCAATCCATACATCATGTCCAATATAGGTATATATTTTTGGCAAATAATTTAAATTTCCAAATTTGATTTTCGAACTATCTTTATGGCTTAAAAAAACACTACTTGTGGACACAAAATGCATAGGATGATCAATCCCACCAATTATAACATTATCAGAAATACAACAAAATTTCCCTATATTTGTATTAATAATATTACAATCATATCCACAATAACTATAATCACTAATTTTTGAATTAAAAAATTGTGAGCCACTATTAATTTTCACATAATCACCAACCGTACAATTTCTAATGGAATAAAATCTCAATTTTTTAAAAAATTTATTCAAAAATAACAAAAATATAAATTTCATAATATTTCCTTACTCAAATTATTATGTGCAAATATACACAAAAAAAATAAAGTAAAAAATAGAAAATTACCAAGAACACTTGAAGAGATCATCATTGATATAAGCAATATAAAAAATAAAATAAAATTAGTCTTATTAATAATCATTATTAACCCAACCCCCCAAATAAAGGTTAAAATTCCAACCCATCCTAACCAATATCCTATTTCAACGATCAAAAAATGTGGATTATTGAATAATAAGCTATCAAAATTTGCTGAATTAGCATACCTATTATAATTCTTTATTTCGCCTGAGCCCAACCCTAGATTAAAAATATTCTTAAAAAAATAAATATATGATTCTGAGCGAACGCCGATAGATTCATCTGAATTCAAACCATTTTTATAGAACTCACTAATGCTTTCAATTCGAGTACTAACTCTATTACCCACATCACTAAAGCTATTCAAAAAATAAGTAGAAAAGAATACAAATATTAAAATCAAAATTAATAAGTAACCATAATTTTTTATACTATTATAATTTTTTGAAATATATAAAATTAAGATCAACAGCATTGCAGATCTTGAACCTGCCAATAAAATGATTATAAAAATCATTAACCAAATCAGTTTGATATTTAATTTTGACATTTCATTATTTATACTAATAAAAATACAGGATAACAATAAAATCGTCAAGGCCAAATCATTAGGATTATAAAAAGTACCCGTAATTGAAAAATTATTCTCATACTCTAAGCTTGGTGAAAGCCCTACCCCATATGTAAATTTTGACACTTGTGCTAAACAAACTAATAGCTGCAAAAAAATAAATACAGCAATATTTTTAGATAAAAAAAACTTAAATTCTTTTGAATTAAAATTATTAGAGCAACATATATATACCAAAATAGGAATTAATAAAAACGTAAGAAAATAACCCGAAAAATACTTACCTTCAAAAGGATTATATATATAATATAACATAGCTATTAAAGAAAATGGAACAAAACTTAAAACCAATAACCATTGCTGTTTAGAATATTTTTCAGGTTTAATTAATTCAATAATAAAAAACAATAAAATACCCAAAGCCACCAAACTAAAACTTAATGGATTGGTCAAAAAATAACTAAAAAAACTTGAAAAAAATATAACAAATATTAAAAATTTATATATAGTGATTTTTCTCAATAAAATCATATTAATTCCAAATTTATCCAAATCATTAATCATTAATCATTAATCATTAATTTTATGTTTTTAAAAGACAAAACACCTATAATTAATGCAAAAAACCACATAAGATATCTATACAAACTTTCTATAGGAATAAATAAGTTTATAATTCCAACTATTAAAATAAATAATGTTAGAAAATGAGTTTTCTGTGTCGAAAAGCTACGCCAAATCATTTTAGAGAACGTAGTTCTCAATAAATAAAACACCCAAAATGACACAGCTAATGAAATAGCTGCACCTGAAGCTCCTAGTTTTGGAACTAATAAATAATTTCCAATTATACCAATTAACATGGTAATAATAGATGCATACATAGAAAACTTAGTTTTTCTAGTAATTGCTATACCAACTGCTGTTGTCTCGGAAAGAGTATAAAATAAAGGGCCTATCAAACATACCGTAATTAAAAGTTGTACTTTCTCATACTCTTGAGGTAATAAGTATGGAATTACCCAACCAAATATACCTGAAGCAACTATTACAAAATAAACTGCTGCAAGAACATACTCTGAAATTTGGTCAATTTTTTGATAATCGATATTCCCCGTGCTCACCCATTTATATACCATAGGCGCCCAAATGGTATTAAAAATTCCAGCAATCATTGTAGCTACACCAGCTAAACTCATTGCAACAGAATATATTCCCAACTCACTATAAGTAGTCATTCCACGCAAAAATAGTTTATCTACAGTATTTAACCCCCATGAAGCAAGCCCACCAACCCACAATGGAAATGAAAATACCAAATATGTCTTAAACTGCTGTCTATCAATTTTCATATTAATTGCTGGCAACCAATCTTTTTTTGTATTCCAAGCATAGATAATAAAGGCAAAGTATAAAGTTAATGCATTAGCCGTCAGCAAATTATATGAATCTCTAGAATATCCCCACCAAACTGTAAGTAATATAAAAAACAACAATAATACTTTTGGCAATAACTGACTCATAGAAAAAGCAAAAGCTCTTTCTTGCATACGTAAAATTAAAGATAAAAACCTTGAAAGTAATGCTATCAAGAAACATGCTATTGTAATTAAACTTAAATAAACGCTCTCAATATCATATAACCAATAAGAAATAAAATATGGATCAATAATAAATAATGAAACTAATATTAAAAGGCATAGGGCTAAGCTAGGAAAAACTACTGTTTTCAATAATAAAGGCTTATTATTTGTATCATGGTATTCACGAACGTATACTTGATCCAAACCTAAACAAAAAAATAAAATTGAAAAACTAGTAAAAACTTGGAGCATTGAAATACGCCCTACATCTTCTACAGAATAGAACCACGTTATTATAGGTAGACTCAACAATCCTAATAACCCAGAACCTATTGGTCCTAAAGCATACCCTAAAATTGTTTTTTTATTCATTTGAACTGCTAGGCTCTGTATAAATTTTAGTTAATTTTTCAATTACAGCTTTTTCACTAAAATTTTCCAAACAATATTGTCTAATTTTTAAAGAATCGAATTTATTCCAATTTTGATGAAGTTCTAAAAACGCTTCGGTCATTTCTCTTTCTGAGTTTTTTGAGATTAGATATCCGACTTCAGGTGTCACTATAGATTCTGGTCCACCACATTTAGTTGCTATCACTGGTTTACCTAATGCTAAAGCTTCTACAAGTACAACACCAAAAGTCTCATACTCACTAGATAAAACAAAAGCATTGGATAATGCCATTTCTTCTTTTACTCGTTGACGACTTAATTTTCCTAAAAAAACAACTTGTGACTCTACCCCTAAATCTTTAGTTAATATCTTCAATTCAGACATTAAGCTACCATCACCACCAATCTTTAAACGTACTTTTTTATTATCCTTGAAAGCCTTAGCAAATGAGGAGATCAAGAGATCAACTCGTTTCTTCTTTTCTAAAAAACATACATTAATAAATGTAAAATATTCTTCTGTATCTAAAGTTTGTTCAAAACTAATAAATTCATCACTAACAATATTAGGAATATAAGTCCATTTCTGTGTTTCAAATAATTTATTTAATAGCGATGAAAACTCCTCACTAACAGCAATACAAACTTTAGCATTACTCACCACTTGTTTTAGAGAACTAATTTCATCTAAAGGAATCAAGCTTCTAGCAAATGCCGTTGAATGTTCTGTAACCACATAAGGGATACCGTATTTAGTCTTAATGATTTGCGCAACATACCCTGCGTATAACATTGAATGCACGTGAATAATGTCAGGTTTACCAAACTGCTCTACGTAAGTATCAAAGAGTTTTAATGCAATTTTAATCCAATGACTTTTATTATAGTTTTTATTTTTTGGAATATAATTGACTGTATACCACCTAATTGTATTAACACCTTCATCATTTTCAACAGTTAAACCATAAGGTTTTTTAAGAATCCTCTTAATATTTCTTAAACTACGTATTTGTGGATAAATCACACCAACCTGATACCCTACTTTCCTAAGAGCAATTGCTTGTTCTCTAAAAAAACTTCCGCCAATATCTCCACTAAATTGTGGATACCATGACGGAATAATTAAAATATGCTTTGGTTCTTTCATTAGTATATCCACAGCCTTAAATACATTTTACTTTAATGAGTTAACAATTTTTTCTTGTGCTTCAATAGTTAAGTAAGGATGCATCGGTAAACTCAATACTCTTTCTGCAACAACATCCCCTACAGGCAACACTGCATTAACATCTGCAACAGCAGGCTGCTTATTTAACGGAATTGGGTAATGCACAGCAGTTGGAATACCCTGTTCTTTCAACTTTGCTTGTACTTCACTACGGTTTTCTACCTGAATGGTATACTGCGCCCAAGCACTCTGATTATGCACTTCAATAAACGGAGTTGTTAAAATACCAGTTTCATTGAAAAGTTTAGTATAAGTATCCGCCACACGCTGACGCGCCTGCATTTCATCGTCCAAAATTGCTAGTTTTGGCAATAAAATAGCCGCTTGCAACGTATCTAAACGACTGTTTACCCCAACACGAATATGATGATAACGACGGTCTTGCCCATGACGTGCAATCTGACGAATCACTTTAGCCAGCTCTTCATCGTTGGTAAAAATAGCACCACCATCACCATAACAACCTAAAGGCTTACTTGGGAAAAAGCTAGTGCATGCCACGGTACTTAAATTACAGCTTTTGCGCCCTTTATAGGTCGCACCAAAACTTTGTGCAGCATCTTCAATCACGGGAATATTATATTTAGCAGCAATTGCATTAATTGCATCAAAATCTGCACATTGTCCATACAGACTTACTGGAATAATCGCTTTAGTACGTGGCGTAATGGCTGCTTCTAATTTTTCTACATCTAAGTTGTAGGTTTTCAGGTTCACATCTACATAAATAGGTGTCGCACCCAACACTGCCACAGTTTCTGCTGTTGCAATATAGGTAAAACCTGGAGTAATCACTTCATCACCAGGCCCTACACCAAATGCCATTTGGGCAATTTGCAGAGCATCTGTACCATTGGCACAAGTAATACAATATTTAGCACCCACATAAGCCGCTAACTTTTCTTCTAGCTCTGCAACTTCAGGCCCTAAGATATACTGACCATGAGCCAATACTCGCTGAATACCCTCATCAATTTCAGCTTTAATACGTGACTGCTGTGCTTTTAAATCAATAAATTCAATCATGCTGCAACCTGCTCTTTTGTTACAACCTTACCATTCAATCGGTAAATCGCCCCTGTATGCTCACATACAACTTGTGCCTCACCCTCTAACGGTAAATTCAACTGTTCACCAAATTCACTCATCCATCCAATTTGTTTTGCAGGTACGCCTACCATCAGAGCATAAGCAGGTACATCTTTATTTACTACAGCACCCGCACCTACAAATGAATACTCACCAATCGTGACACCACAAACAATGGTGCAGTTAGCACCTAATGTTGCACCCTTTTTCACAAGCGTATTACGGTATTCATCTTTACGTTCAATGAGTGAACGTGGGTTATATACATTGGTAAATACCATGCTCGGCCCACAGAATACACCTTCTTCAAGGGTGACATTGTCATAAACCGATACATTATTTTGTACTTTACAGTAGTCGCCTATAGTGACCTTATTGCCCACAAAAACATTCTGTCCCAATGAAACGCCACGGCCAATTTTTGCACCACCACATACATGTACAAAATGCCAGACTCGTGAACCTTCACCAATTTGTGCACCTGCATCTACAATGGCACTTTCATGTTGATAAAAACTCATACAGATTTCACCTTTGCCAATAATGGATGTGGATTTTCTGGCTGCTCAACTACAGGTGCAACACGAATAACTTCAACGGTTTCAATCGCAGCACGGTTTTCTTCTACCCCATAGCCTTTACCTTCCAAAATACGTTGGTAACTTTGAGTATGTAAATCTGTAAAACCACCTGAAAATTCAAGCTCTTCATTTTCAATGGTAATACTACGATACGTCAGTTTCTCGCCCTGTACAGCATTTTCAGGTAAATTATTGGCATCAATCGACAAGAACCAGCGTACACGGGCACGTTCATATTCCAAATAACCCGATGCTGTTTTTTCATCACGATAATGCACTTCATTTTTCACAATTTTGCCAAAAATAAAATGCAGCATGTCATAAAAGTGCACACCAATATTGGTTGCTACACCACCCGATTTATTATCAACCCCTTTCCACGATTTTAAGTACCACTTACCCCGTGACGTAAGATAAGTTAAATCTACATCAAAAATTTTATCTGCTGGCGCAGCTTGGACTTTATCACGTAATGCAATAATTGAAGGATGTAAACGTAACTGCAAAATCGAGTTTACTTTTGCGCCATATTGTTTTTCATATTCAGATAACAGATTTAAATCTTCTGAATTAAGTACCAATGGTTTTTCACAAATCACATCTATGCCATTTTTTAAGGCATATTTCATATGAGGTGCATGTAAATAGTTTGGTGAACAAATCGCAACATAATCCAGCTTTTCACCTTTGAGCTTTTGATCCTCTACATAGGCTTCAAATTCTTCAAACTCGGTAAAAAACTCGGCTTCAGGGAAATGACTATCCATAATTCCAACAGAGTCATTCACATCCATAGCAACGGCTAAAGTATTACCTGTTTCTTTAATTGCTTTTAAGTGACGTGGTGCGATATATCCTGCAGCACCAATAAGGGCAAATTTTTTCATGTTGTTCACTACAATTTATTCATTTATGTTAAAGACGGAATACAGTAAAACCTTGAGCTGTTAATTCATCACGGTTAAATAGACTTTTGACATCAGCAATCACAGGTTTAGGATTATTTACATAGCTACGTAGCTGCTCCGGGCTAAGATGGCGGAACTCATTATGTCCGACAGCAACAACTAAGCTGTCTACAGGATGCTCTGCATCAATAATTGAAAGCTCCACCCCATACTCTTGTCGTACTTCTTCTGCATCTGCCCATGGATCACAGACTACAACCTGTGCACCCCAAGTTTGAAACTCTTTAATCAGGTCTTCAACCTTGCTATTACGGATATCTGGACAATTCTCTTTAAAGGTAATCCCTAATACACCAATTTTTGCACGCGGAACATCAATACCATTTTTAAGCATATGTTTAATTGTATTACGCGCCACATAACGTGCCATATTGTCATTAATACGACGCCCAGCCAAAATCACCTGTGGATGGTAACCGACTTCTTCAGCTTTATGGGTTAAATAGTAGGGATCGACGCCAATACAATGCCCACCAACCAAGCCTGGACGGAATGGCAAAAAGTTCCACTTACTGCCTGCGGCTTCTAGCACATCCAAGGTATCAATACCAAGCCGATCAAAAATAACCGATAGCTCATTCACCAAGGCAATATTTAAGTCACGTTGGGTATTTTCAATGACTTTTGCTGCTTCTGCGACTTTAATACTCGATGCTTTATGCGTACCTGCAGTAATAATACTGCTATATACCTGATCTACCAGTTCAGCGACCTCCGGGGTAGAGCCTGAGGTAATTTTTTTAATTTTAGTCAGGGTGTTAACTTTATCACCCGGATTAATTCGCTCTGGGCTATAACCTGCAAAAAAATCCTGGTTAAATTTTAAACCCGATATTTTTTCTAAAACAGGAATACAAACCTCTTCAGTCGCACCTGGGTACACAGTAGACTCATACACCACAATATCGCCTGGGTTTAATACCTGACCAATCGTTTCGCTGGCCTTTTGTAAAGGGGTTAAATCAGGTCTATTAACATGATCAACGGGGGTCGGAACCGTCACAATAAAAAAGTTGCAGCTTTTTAAATCATCTAAATTAGCTGAATAAGAGAGCTGGGTCGCCTGTTGTAGTTCTTCTGGTGATACTTCTAGGGTATGGTCTTGACCACTTTGTAATTCTTCAATCCGTTTTTGCTGAATATCGAAACCAATTACTGGAACTTTTTTTCCAAATTCCACGGCAAGTGGCAAACCAACATAGCCTAAACCAATAACGGCAATTTTCAGGTCAGAGAGCTGTAGCATTTTAACGCCTTATTTATCTACGTATATTTATGAAGAGCAAATCTTTCGGCGGGAATGTTAGCAGAAAATCATGAATGTTCTGTTATGATTTTTAGCCAAAAAATCTAAAATGCTTCCTTTTGTGTCTGTTTTTTGCAAATCATCTTTCTATAATTTTGCGGTGTCTCACAATTTAGATACTTTTTGCCTCATTTTACTGGCTATGCTTGCGTATACTTTCGCAATCTACTTACAATTTGTTATATACCCTTAAAATAACTTCGGTAAACTATTTTTTATTTTTTATGATTTTAGAAAAATCGAGAACGGGAATACGTGTGAGACAATTTAAATCTATAATTCTACTGTCTTTTTTGGTGACAGCAAGCGGGTGTGCAGTCACCTCCGGCTTACAGACCTATGACTTACCGGCAGAGGGTGTCTATCAAACAGACTTGGGGACTTCGGTGAATGTGGTCCGACTTACTCAAGATACTGTACTCGGTTTGCAACCGGCCGTACAAAATATTCAGCAAGATTATGCTCACCTGTTTACCCAGTCACATCGCAACTATAGCCTCAGCCCAGGCGACATCCTGTCGATCTATTTATGGGCTTACCCAGAAATTACCCCACCTACCAATACCATTAGTAATGAACAGGCTATACAGGCCAATGGTTATCAAATTGACCAAAGTGGCTATATTCAATTCCCGATTATTGGCCGCTATAAAGCTGCGGGCAAATCTTTAAGTCAGGTGAATCATGAGCTACGTAGCCAGTTATCGCGTTATTTAAAAACGCCTGATGTAGTAGCACGGGTTCTGTCTTATCAGGGTCAGCGTTACTCGGTACAGGGTAATGTAATGAAAGGCGGCCAGTTCTATTTAAGTGATCAGCCGACCAGTGTGTATACTGCTTTAGGTCTGGCGGGTGGTGTCAATGCCCAGCAAGGCAATAATGCCTCGATTACCTTGGTACGTCAGGGGCAAACCTATCATTTAAACAGTATTGAGCTGGAACAAGCCGGTTTCTCTTTACATAACCTGCTGATTCAACCCAATGACACCCTATATGTGAACAGCCGCGAAAACCAGAAAATCTATGTCATGGGTGAGTCGGGTAAAAATCAGTCTTTACCGCTTCGAGATCAGGGCATGAGTCTGAGTGATGTCCTCGGTGAAAGTCTGGGCTTAAATCCACTGTCGGCCAGCCGTAGTAAAATTTATGTGTTACGCAGTCAGCCAAGTGGTGCACAAACCGAAGTCTATCATCTGGACTTAAGCAGTATTGCCGACTTTGGTCTGGCTAATCAGTTTAAAATGCGCAGTAATGATATTGTCTATGTCGATGCATCTGGCCTTGCGCGCTGGCAACGTGTCGTGAATCAGCTTATTCCTTTCTCTAGTGTCGTTTATCAACTAGATAATTTGGGTAAATAATGAAAATTAACAATATTCTGGTGGTCTGTATTGGCAATATTTGCCGTAGCCCGATGGCGGAATACTTTTTAAAACAGGAATTTCCGCATTTACAAATTGAATCTGCCGGTATTTCCGGGCTGGTCGGTCATGCAGCCGATGACAAAGCCAGCCTGTGCATGCAGCGTTTAGGGATTGATATGAGTCCGCATGTGGCCCGAAAGCTGAATGCCGAGCTGGTCAAGAAAGCCGACCTGATTTTAGTGATGAGTCAGAACCAGCAAAAACATGTGGAACAGACCTGGCCCTTTGCCAAAGGTAAAACCTTTAGACTCGGCCACTGGCAAAGTAAAAATGTGGCCGATCCTTACCAGCATGATCAGGCAGTATTTGATGAAACCTGCCAGCTGATTCAGGCCTGCATTGCAGACTGGAAAAAATATATTTAACTTTCGAACAAAAGACTATGAGCCAAAATACCAATACAGAAGATACCATTGACCTGAAGGAATTATTTTTCTCCTTAATTGCCCAGTGGAAACTGATTGCTCTCTGTGTCATTTTAAGTTTGGTCTGTGCCTTACTTTATTTAAGAACCACACCAGACACCTATCAGGTCGATGCACTGGTTCAGGTCGAAGAAAATAAAGGGGCATCTGCCGCCTTATTGGGCGATTTGTCCGATATGATTGAGCAGAAATCACCGGCTCAGGCCGAAATTGAGATTCTGAAATCGCGTCTGGTACTCGGTACCGTCATTGATCGCCTGAATTTAAATATCCGAATTAGCGGCACAGAAGACAGTTTCTGGAATCGTTTACTGAATAAGCATGAGTATGACAGTGAGTATTCAGGCAAATCGGTGCTGTTTAAAGATAACCAGAAAAGCTTTGATGTACGCAGCTTTGAGATTCCAGATTACTATCGTGATAAAAATCTAATCCTTAGTTTCTCACAGGGTAAATTTAATTTAACTGATGAAGAAACTGAACAGGTGGTCTTTTCTGCCCCACTGAACCAGATTAGCCAGTTACAGTCTGAGTATGGCCTATGGAAAGTCGGTATTTATAGTCAGGACAGCTTTGATAGCACTTATTTAATTCAAAAACAAAGCCTGCCTGCAGCCGTTCGTAGCTTGCTCGCTGACTATTCGGTGGCCGAAAAAGGTAAACTGACCGGTGTGCTGGGCCTCAACTACCAGGGTACTGACAAGCAGCATATTACCCAGGTGCTCAATGCCATTTTAGCGGCCTATAGTCAACAGAATATTGAACGTCGCTCGGCTGAAACCGCACAAACCTTAAAATTCCTGGAAGATCAGCTACCGGAACTGAAACAACAACTCGATGTCGCTGAACGTGAATTTAACCGTTTCCGCCAGCAGTACAATACGGTCGATGTCACCAAGGAATCAGAGCTGTATCTGACCCAAAGCGTGACCCTGGAAACTCAAAAAGCCGAGCTGGAACAAAAAGTGGCTGAAGCCTCAGCTAAATATACGGCTGAACACCCAATCATGCAGCAAATGAATGCCCAATTATCGGCCATTAATAAAAAGATTAATGAGCTAGATGGAACTTTAAGACGCTTACCAGAATTGCAACGCCAGTATCTGCAACTGTTCCGCGAAGTGGAAGTCAAACAGCAGCTATATACCGGCCTGCTTAATTCTTATCAGCAGTTACGTATTGCCAAAGCCGGTGAAATTGGCAATGTCCGTATTGTCGATACCGCGGTGGAACCGATTGAACCAATTAAGCCAAAGAAATTACAGATTCTCATTTTATCAATTTTCCTGGGTGGTTTCCTCGGCACACTAGTGGCCTTATTACGTAATATGCTGCGTAGTGGTGTTAAAGATTCTACCCAAATTGAAAATGAACTGGACTTACCAGTGTATGCCACTGTGCCGCGTTCGCCTGTACAGGAAAGCCAGATTAAACTGCTGAAGAAGAAAAAGAATATTCCAATTTTGGCCGTCAAGCATAGCGATGATATTGCCATTGAAAGCCTACGCAGTATGCGTACCGCCATTCATTTTGCCTTAAGCAGCGCCAAGAACAATATTATTATGGTTTCTGGTCCTGCACCGGAAGTCGGTAAATCCTTTATTTCAACCAACCTGGCGACGATTCTGGCGCAAAGCAATAAGCGTGTATTACTGATTGATGCTGACTTGCGTCGTGGCTATATGCATAAATACTTCAATATTCAAACCCAACCGGGTCTGGCAGACTACTTAAATGGTCAGACTGAGTTAAGCCAGGTCATTAAAGCTACGGAAGTATCCGGTCTAGATGTAATTGCCCGTGGCAAGAGTCCGGCCAACCCGTCTGAACTGCTGAGTACTACACAATTTGCGACGATGCTGAATCAGCTGTCAGAACAGTATGATCATATTCTGATTGATACTCCACCAATTCTGGCCGTCACAGACGGGATTATTATTTCCCAGCATGCCGGGGTGAATCTGGTGATTGCACGCTATGCCAAGACACAAATGAAAGAGCTTGAATTGACCATCAACCGTTTTGAACAGGTGGGTGTGAAAGTCAATGGTATTATCCTGAATGATATTCAGCGCTCCAGTGCAGGCTATGGTTATGGCTATAACTATTCCTATGCCTATAAAGCCAATAAGGATAATGACTAATTTTGCAGTGACCGATTGCTTTAAAAATCTCGCTACGGCGGGATTTTTAATCTTCCCAGATTACAACTCTACTCAACAGTTTGCATTGAAAAAATAAACTCGTCCGCCTATGGTGTGGAGAGCAAAAACTCCTGAGAATCAAAAATGCGTCTATCAAAAATATTGCTTGCGACCCTTGCCCTCAGCTCATCCCTGACCTTTGCCCAAGGGATTGTGCTGAATGACCAGAACCTGCGTACCGACCTGAATTGGCTGAACCAGCAAGGGGTGATTCAGATCAGTACCTCCACCTGGCCCATGAGTGGTGATGAAATTCAGCGCGCCCTGTCTCAGGCGAAAATCAGTAATTCTGTCCAGCAAAAAGTGGTGGATGCTGTCCTCACCCATTTAAATGCCGATAATCAGCTCTTGAAAGCTGCGCTATTTGCAGAAACTGATCATAAGTATCTGCCTCAAGCCTTTGGCGATCAGGAAAAATCACAATATCAGGCTGGTCTGGAACTGAATGCTGGCGGCAGCCAATGGGATGCCCGATTGCGGGTGAATGCCGAAAAAGACCCGCAGATTGATCATGATCAGGATGTGAATGTTGAAGGCTCTTATATTGCCGGGAAACTCTGGAATCAGTGGCTGATTGCCGGCCAGATTCCGACCTATTGGGGACCCGGTCATGAGGGGAGTCTGATTCGTGGCGATGCCAGCCGCCCAGTCTATGGTATTACTGCACAGCGGGCAGAACAGACTGCTTTTAGCAGCAAATGGCTGTCCTGGATTGGACCATGGCAATACCAAGCCTTTGCCGGTCAGCTGGACCATTATGATGCAGTCCCGGATGCCAAACTGATTGGCCTGCGTGTTACTGCCCAACCGCTTCCCTATCTGGAACTGGGTGCTTCACGTGCTATTCAGTGGGGCGGTGAAGGACGTCCGGAAAGCTTGAGCTCACTCTGGGATGCGTTTGTTGGCAACAAAGACAATGGTGGCACGGGTGAACCCGATCCATCGAATCAGATTGCCGGTTTTGATGCGCGTTTAAGCTTACAACCTTTAGTGCAAATGCCGCTGGGTGTCTATGCCCAGTATGTCGGTGAAGATGAAGCCGGCGGCCTGCCCGCGAAAAAAATGTATCTGGCCGGGGTAGATTATTCATCTAGCTACCAGAATATGCCCTACCAGCTGTATAGCGAATGGGCCGACACCCGTACCAATGGCAAGGCACAAGGAATCTCCTATAATCACACCAATTATAAGGGCGGTTTCTATCAGCATGGCTACCCATTAGCGCATGCAATGGGCGGCGATGGCCAGATGATCTCAGTGGGCGGCGATATCCGTTTTGATCCTTTAAACCGTCTGCATGGCCGGGTGCTGTTTGCTAAATTTGATCAAGCAGCCAATCGACCAGGTAGCCGTCAAACAAACTATGCTTTTCCTGAGCAAGATGAGCTAACAGCTTTAGATATCACCTGGACACATTACCTACGTCCGGATATTCCACTTAAACTGAATGGCTGGTTGGGTGACTCAGACCTACATGGTAAAGATGGCGGCGCCTCAATCGGGATTGAATTCCCGCTGGAAAAAGGACTGTTTAGCTACTAAGGCCGTTAAATGTCGTTTTAAAGACTCAGATCAGCACTATTTCAATACACTTTCTGAGTCTGCTGATGCCTGACCCGTCTAAAACCAGACGGGTAGTTTTTATCTTAAAATCGCTGGTAAGGGCCGCTCACGACCCGGCAGACTCAGCTCCAGTTTCATTTTTTGCAGCATCTGATAAGGCTGCTGCTGCACAAACATATTCACAAAACTGGTTGGAATCGAACCGGCCGGATCGGCATAACCATAGGTAGACACCTTAACCCGGTTGGCCCCCAGTTTTTGAAAGGTCCAGTCGCCTTCATAATGGGTTAAACGCACATAGCTCGGGTTTAAGGGATAACCCTGGCTGACCGCCTTGTTCTGAATATGAATCACGCCTTGAGCATCTTTAAACATTCTGCCTTTGACCACCAGATCACGGTCTTTTAACGGAAAAGGAAAATCCAGCACCATATACAGCAGGAACTCACCTTTCTGGTCATCACGCGACAGTACCTTAACGCTGCCCATATACGGCACCCAGCTAATGGCATGCTCCACATCTAGAATCAGGCTGGCGGCTTTTTCAATCGAGACCGGAAAAGTGGTTTCGGCCTTGTACAAAAATACCGGGTTTTGCGGATGCTGATAGGTCCAGACCTTAATATTATTTTTATGAATATTGAGTTTGGCATTCTGCAAATTCTGGGCGGGTACACTCGCCGCCATGGCGAGCGCACCGGCTAATACAATCCATTTTTTCATTCCATTGTTCATCTTATTTTAGTTTTAGTGTTGTTATAACGGATTTTACAGCGGTTTTAAACTTGAATATCGTTAAAACCCAAGACATCTTTCATGTCATATTTACGCGCATCACGACCGACGACCCAGGCAGCAGCACGCACGGCACCGGCAGCAAAGTTCATCCGGTTGGTGGCTTTGTGGGTAATTTCGACGCGCTCGCCTTCACCAATAAACATGGCGGTGTGTTCACCGACAATATCGCCGCCACGAATGGTCTGGAAACCAATACTTTGACGCTCACGCGGACCGGTATGCCCTTCACGATGATAGACCGCATCTTTTTTCAGGTCACGGCCCAAGGTTTCTGCAATTGCTTCACCCATCATGAGTGCAGTACCTGATGGCGCATCGACTTTATGACGATGGTGCGCTTCAATCACTTCAATATCTACCGTATCGCCAAACACTTTCGAGGCCAGTTCCAGCAGTTTGATTGAGACATTGACGCCGACAGAATAGTTGGCTGCATACACCACCGGAGTTTGTGTTGCCGATTCATCCAGATAGGCTTTCTGTTCATCATTCATGCCGGTGGTGCCAATCACAATTGCCACGCCAGCTTCACGACAAATTTTCAGATGGTTCACCGTGGCTGCCGGTGCAGTAAAGTCGATGACCACGTCACACTGCTTTACCACCTCTTCCAGACTGCCAACCACTTTTACACCCAGGCTACCAATGCCCGCAAGCTCGCCTGCATCTGCACCGATTAAGCTACTTTCCGGACGTTCCACCGCAGCTGCAAGTTGATAACCGGCCTGCTCAACGGCTTGAATAAGGATGCGTCCCATACGGCCACCGGCACCTAATACACCAATGCGTGGAGTTGCTGACATAACATATTCCTGATGTTGATTCGAAATTGTCCTTACTATATCAAAACTCCCTGCCCAGACTAAGCCGGCAGTCTAAAAAAGCCGAAAAAAACTAAGATGGCTCAACCGTAGCCCGCACACCCGGTAATTTAAAAATAGAAATTGAAAAGAAAGTTCTGATTTCTCGCGTTTTTTCACAAAAGTGCAAAATTGCTGCAGCAGACTAGCCGTCACGAATGAATAGAATAGAGATTATAAGGAGATCAAGCATGCATTCGAAACAACTGGGGATGGCAGTGTGTATGGGGCTACTGATGAGCTCGGCTTGGGCAGAACCGCCATTACAACCGGGTGATACCTTAGAAAGCCTGTCTCAGGTCCGCATTACCACCACTTTACAGCCAGCAGTATCGGCAGAAGAAGCAGCACAAGTGGCGTTAATTGATGCAATTGAAGAAGAACAAAGCGAACAGAGCACCGAGATGGCTGTATCTCAGGACGATGCGCTGGTGGCAGAAATTGACCCTGTGGAAGGGGTTTAATTTTTTACTCGCCATAAAAAAGGGAGATGATGTTCATCTCCCTTTGTGTTTGAGCGCGCTGTTTCAACTGGCTTAGTCAAACAGACGGTCAAAGAATGATTTTTTCTTTGGTGACGAATTGTTGTTATCGCCATCCAGCGTCGCTTGCAATTCTTTCAGCAGTTCACGCTGACGCGAAGTCAGGTTCACCGGGGTTTCCACCACAATACGGCACAGCAGATCGCCGACCATGCTGGTACGTACCGGTTTCACGCCTTTACCGCGCAGGCGGAACAGTTTACCGGTTTGGGTACCTTCCGGAATTTTCAGGCTCACCCGGCCATCCAGCGTCGGAATTTCAATTTCTTTACCGAGGGCAGCATCGGCAATTGAAACCGGCACATCCATATACAGATCGGCACCATCACGCTGGAAGATTTCATGCTCGCGCACCACCACTTCTACGTACAGGTCGCCGGCCTGGCCATCACGGATCGCTTCACCTTTACCGGTTAAACGTACGCGGTCGCCATTGTCGACACCGGCTGGAATGGTAACTTCCAGAGTTTGCTGACGGTCAGATACCCCTGAACCATGACATTTGTTACATGGGTTCTTGATGATTTTGCCCTGGCCACGACAGGTGCTACAGGTCTGCTGCACCGAGAAGAAACCTTGCTGCATACGTACCTGACCGGCACCATGACAGGTTTTACAGGTTTCGACATCATTCGGATTTTGTGAACCTTTACCATCACAGGCATCACACGGTGCAGGTGCGGTAAAACTGATGGTTTTTTTCACCCCTTTAACCGCTTCTTCCAGGGTCAGTTCCATCACATAGCGCAGGTCCGAACCACGGCGCGCACGTTGCTGACGGCCACCGCCCCCAAAGGCACCCCCAAAAATATCGCCGAACTGGCTAAAGATATCTTCGGCACTAAAGCCACCGCCGAAGCCACCACCGCCCATGCCGCCTTCAAAGGCCTGATGGCCCATACGGTCGTACATGCTGCGTTTTTCGCTGTCCGACAGTACTTCATAGGCTTCTGAAGCTTCTTTAAATTTTTCTTCAGCTTCCGGGTTATCTGGGTTACGGTCCGGATGATATTTCATCGCCAACTTACGGTAGGCTTTTTTAATTTCATCATCACTAGCGGTTTTAGCAACACCCAAAACCTCATAATAATCACGTTTAGCCATGTCTGGCGATGCTCCTCACGGAATTTTATTTAAGACTCAACTGAGGTCTGAAATTGGGGTTTATCCCAGATTTACAAGGGCAGGCAGCGAAAAAAATTTAGGCTGCTTAAAACACCGCCTTGTTTTTCATGAATTTACTTAAGCCTTTGATCCAGGCATTGAGTAAATATAAGAAGGCAATGGCGCTAAACACCACACCGGCAATGGTGGTCGCAGTGACCCAGGTGGCATCATTCCAGGCATAGAAAAATAGCGGAATAAACCACAGGGCAGCAAATACCGCCAAAATGGAGTAGATCATGACATTGCGCATGACCCAGAGTGCCTGGGCCTGTAACCAGACTTCGGTCTGATCGACCATCACCACTTTACGGGCCAGCCAGTAGGCAAAAATGGCGCTAATCAAGGTAAACAGGGCGAAAAACATGAAGACGTAAGAAAGAGCAATCGAACGACGTAACTTGGCTAAGCTATCTTGCTGCATGTGTGCTTCAACCCCATTTACTGCATGTTTGGTTTTATAATATGCAGTAAATTTACCTATTGAAAATTGTAAAAATGAAGGTGCTACTATATTGAAATTTTCAAGCTTTCGCACCTTATATTGACACAAAATCAGGCCATATTCTGATTTTTTTTCACTTTAAACCACTGCGCATACAGGGCCGGCAAAAAGAATAAAGTGAGCAGCGTCGCAATAATCAATCCGCCCATGATGGCCACCGCCATCGGGCCAAAGAAAATACTGCGCGACAGCGGAATCATGGCCAGCACGGCGGCCAGTGCAGTCAGCACAATTGGACGGCAGCGGCGCACCGTGGCATTGATAATCGCATCCCATGGCGCTTCACCGGCCTGAATATCCTGCTCGATCTGGTCAATCAGAATCAGCGAGTTACGCATGATCATCCCCGACAGCGCAATAGTGCCGAGCATGGCCACAAAGCCAAAAGGCTTATTGAACAGTAGCAGGAACAGCACCACCCCAATAATGCCAAGCGGCGCAGTTAAAAACACGATACAGGCCCGTGACATGCTTTTTAGCTGCAGCATCAACAGGGTAAACACCACCGCCAAAAACAGCGGCATACCGGCATTGACCGAGCTTTGTCCACGCGCCGATTCTTCCACCGTCCCGCCGACTTCCAGCAGGTAGCCGTTTGGCAACTGGCTGCGAATCTGCTGTAAGGGTTCGCTTAGCTCCCCCACCACCGTGGCTGGCTGTAAACCGCTGCTGATGTCAGCCCGTACGGTAATGGTCGGTAAACGGTTACGGTGCCAGATCAGGCCTTCTTCAAAACGGTATTCAATCTGGGCAATCTGGGCCAATGGCACACTGCTACCCTGCGTAGTTGGTACTGCCAGACTGCTGAGTGAACCAACATCGACCCGCTCGGCTGCATCACCGCGCAGGCGGATTTCAATCAGTTCACGTTTTTCCCGGTACTGGTCAATCGCGCTGCCAAGAATGGAACTGTTGAGGAAATTAGCTAGATCAACACTGCTGACGCCCATTTGCCGTGCCCGGTCCTGATCAATCTGTAGATGAATCACCTTGCTTGGCTCACCCCAGTCCAGATGGACATTGGTGGTGTTTGGATTGTCATCCACCTGAGCTGCGACCTGCTGCGCCCATTGCCGTACCTGAGCCAGATCTTCACCGGAAACCCTGAACTGGAGTGGATAGCCAACCGGCGGACCATTTTCCAGCAGCGACACCCGGGTACGCGCTTCCGGTAATAATTTACGAATCTGCTCATCCAGCGAACGGCGAATTTCATCCCGGTCTTCTAGCGATGAGGCCAGCACCACAAACTGGGCAAAACTGGTTTGCGGTAACTGCTGATCCAGCGGTAAATAAAAACGCGGCGAGCCAGTGCCGACATAGGCCACATAGTTATCAATCCCCTCCTGCTTGGCCAGGAACTGCTCGACCTTTTGTACTGCGGCTTCGGTGGCTGTTAACGAAGCGCCTTCTTCGAGTTTAAGATCAACCAGAATTTCGGCCCGGTTTGAGGGTGGGAAAAACTGCTGCGGTACCAGCTTGAACATCAAAATCGACAGCACAAAAATGCCTACCGTAGCGGCAATCACGGTTTTGCGGTAGGTCACACAGGTATCGACCCAGCGGCGAAAGCCCTGATAAAAACGGGTCTGATATGGATCATGCTGCTCACCGACATGATGCACCACAGGCGCTGGAGCGGGCTGCTTGCGTAAGCGTGCCCAAAGGCGCTGATACCAGCTGGCCTGTTGTGGCTGCTGATTAAAATCGGGCAGCAGTTTATCACCCAGATACGGCACAAACAGCACCGCGGCAAACCAGGACACCGCCAAGGCAATGGTCACCACTTGGAAGATGGAGCGGGTATATTCGCCGGTACTAGACGCGGCCGTGGCAATCGGTAAAAAGCCGGCCGCAGTAATCAGGGTACCGGTCAGCATTGGAAAAGCCGTGGTTTTCCAGGTAAAACCGGCCGCCTGAAGCCGGCTATAGCCCTGCTCCATTTTAATGGCCATCATCTCTACTGCAATAATGGCATCATCCACCAGCAGGCCCAGCGCCAGAATCAGGGCGCCGAGGGAAATCTTGTGCAGGCCGACATCAAACAGGTTCATGCCGGCAAAGGTCATTGCCAGCACCAGTGGAATGGAAAAAGCCACCACCAGACCGGTACGAAACCCGAGCGAGAAAAAGCTGACCAGCAGCACGATAATCACCGCCTCGGCCAGTACCTTCATAAATTCATTAACACTGTGCTTGACCGCCACCGGCTGATCCGAGACTTTTTGCAGCTGCATGCCCAGTGGCAAGGTCTGTTGTAGCCGCTGGAATTCGCTGGCCAGATTCTCCCCCAGCGCCAGAATATCGCCGCCTTTACGCATGGATACGGCAATGCCAATCCCGTTTTCGCCCATAAAACGCATTCGTGGCTGGGCCGGATCGCTAAAACCGCGGTAAATCTCAGCAACATCACCCAGCTGAATGGTGGTGCCATTGACCAGTAGCGGCATCTGCTGCAAGGCTTCAACACTGTTCAGCTGGCCACTGACCCGGACCTGAATCCGGTCGGTTTCGGTTTCAAAAAAGCCGGCACTGGCCATGCTGTTCTGCTGCTGCAATGCCTGCTGAATGGCGGTAACTGGAATACCGAGCTGGGCCGCTTTGGTATTGGACAGTTCAATCCAGATTTTCTGGTCTTGCAGGCCAATCAGTTCGACCTTGCTGACATCCTTGACCCGCTGCAATTGTAGCTGCAGGCGGTCGGCATATTCTTTTAAGGTGGCATAGTCAAAATCTTCGCCGGTCAGCACATAAATATTGCCGAAGGTATCGCCAAATTCATCGTTAAAAAACGGCCCCTGCACACCTTGGGGCAGTTCATGCCGGATATCATTGATTTTCTTACGCACCGTATACCAGATATCCGGAATTTGCCCGGAACGCAGCGAATCTTTGGCAATAAAGGTCACCATTGATTCCCCCGGACGCGAATAGGCCAGAATCCGCTCGTACTGCCCGGTGGTCATCAGCTCTTTTTCAATCCGGTCGGTGACCTGCAAGGACACTTCCTTGGCGGTTGCGCCCGGCCAGTAGGTCTGCACCACCATCACCTTAAAGGTAAACGGCGGGTCTTCACTCTGCGACAATTTGGAATAGGAATACATGCCAATAATGCCGAGCAGCAGCATGAAATACAGAATCAGGCCCTTGTTTTTTAAGGCCCATTCCGACAGGTTAAAGTTTAGCGGTGCGCTCATGCTTAACCCCCTGCCTGAAGCTTGACGGCACGGTTTTCCCGGTCAATCGGATGGATTTTTTGCTGATCGCGCAGCAGATGCACCCCACCCACCACCACATAGTCCGTTGGCTTCAGCCCGCTAAGTACCGGTACGCTGTCACGGCCATAAGCGCCCAGCTGCACATCTACTTTACGTAGTTGATGATTGGCACCCACCACCAGGACATAGGCCTGCTGGCCATTGGCCGAGATGCTGGACAGCGGTACGGTCAGCTGCTGCTGTGCATTGCCATTTAAAAACACCCGCGCACTTTGTCCCAGCTGAATGGCCGGATTGGCAGCACGCAGCGCCACCTTGACACTAAAAGTACGTGACTGGTCAGCTGCCGGTGAAATCTCCCGCACATAGGCTTCAAAGCGCTGATCCGGCTGTGACCATAAGGTGACCGTAGCCGGCTGACCGACTTTAATCTGGCTCATGGCCTGCTCGGGCACGCCAATCACCACTTCACGTTCACCGGAAATTGCCAGCTGATACGCCGCCTGACCGGCTGCCACCACCTGCCCCACTTCAATATTGCGTGCGGTAATCACCCCGTTTTTATTGGCCACCAGCCGGTTATATACGGTCTGGTTCTGCGCCACCGCATAATTGGACTGCGCCTGTTTCAGCGCCGCCACGGCAGATTTGTACTGATTGTCGATGGCATCGTATTGCGAGCGGCTAACCGCATTCATTGGCAACAGCTGCTGAAAACGTTGCAATTCATCTTGGGCAATTTTGGCGGCCGACTGGGCACTGTCGAGCTGGGCGCGCGCTGCATTCAGCTGTAACTGGGCATCTTTAACATCTAAACGTGCCAGCACCTGCCCGACCTTGACCTGATCGCCAACATCGACATAGCGTTCCACCACCTGACCACCGACCCGAAAGGCCAACGCGGTCTGCTGACGCGCCTGCACCTCACCAGCATAGCTTTTTTGTGCCTGATGACTGGAGGTGGGCTGGGCCACCATCACATAGGGAATATTCTGTTCAGTGCTGGCGCTGTCCTTGCTGCAACCGACCAGGGTGCTACACACCAGGATCAGGCTGAGAACTACCGTGTTAATCGTGCTCATGCGGTTGACTCTTATTTGTCAGATGTTTTTCAGGCAAAATAGCAATATATTAAAAATGATCAATTTTTAATTAATATACCGATGAGTACATTAATTGCAAGAAACAGCAAAACACAATGACTGTTTTTATTTTATTTAGGATATTTTCAGCAAATGAACGTCGGACGTCCCAAAGATCTCGAAAAACGCCAGCGCATTCTGGAATCGGCTAAATCCTTGTTTTTAAAGCAGGGCTATCATGGTTCGAGCATGAATGAAATTGCCCGCGATGCCGGCGTGACCAAACTGACGGTCTATAATCATTTTCAGGACAAGGCCACCTTGTTTACCTGTGCCATTGAAGATACCTGTGAAGCCCTGATTATGGCGCGTCCGCCGCAGCTCAGTGCCGACAGCAATTTCCAGCAGGCGCTGGCGCAGCTGTGTGCGCTGTCCCTGGAAATTGTCTATTTACCCGAAGCCATCAAGCTGGAATATCTGCTGCTCGATTTGGCCTCACAGCAAAGTCCGCTGTTACAGCAGTTTTATCAGGCCTCGCATCAAAAGCTGAACCAGGTCTGGCAGCACTTTTTCCAGCAGGCCATTGATTTAGGTTTTATCCATCAGATGCCGCTAGAACAGTTAATCCAGTTGATGTTGTCGTTATTACTCGGTCAGCGCCATCATGAAATTCTGCTCGGCATCCGCCCAATTCCGGCCACCGAGGAACAGCAGCAGCTGATCCAGTCCAGTATCCAGCTGTTCCTGCAAGCCATCTCCGAGTGACTGGCTGCCTAAGCCTTGAACAAAACCGGCTTTTTTGCAGCACTTCCGGATAAAAATTATCCGACTTTCGCCTTGTGCTGGCTTGGATTTTCACGAATTCCGGGTATAGTCAAAACAGGAACTCTGGAGAGGGAAAAAAATGATTCAACAAATTGCTGCTCCATTACGCGAAGATGTGCGTCTGCTGGGAAATTTACTGGGCGATACCCTGAAACAGCACGCCGGACAAGATTTGTTTAATCAGGTCGAACAGATTCGTGCGCTGGCCAAAGGCGCCCGTGATGGCCAGATTGAAGCAGAAAAACAACTCGAACAACTGCTGTCCAGTCTGGAAGATGAAGAAATTCTGCCGCTGACCCGTGCCTTTACCCACTTTTTAAATTTTGCCAATATTGCCGAGCAGTATCATGTGGTTCGTAGCCGCCGCCAGAGCGAATTTGATGACAGCGCACCCTCCCCGAATCCACTCGACCATCTGTTTCAGAAATTCCAGCAGCACGATATTTCTGCCGAGACCTTGTTCCAGCAGATCTGCGAGCTGAATATTGAACTGGTCTTAACCGCGCATCCGACCGAAGTCAGCCGCCGCACCCTCATTCAGAAATATGATGGCATCAATGCCTGCCTGTCGGCTTTTGACCAGCAGAAACTGACGCCGCGTGAGCGTCAGGCGGTACTGGAAGAGCTGAAACAGCTGATCAGCTCGGCCTGGCAGACTGATGAAATTCGTCAGCATCGCCCGACCCCGATTGATGAAGCCAAATGGGGCTTTACCACCATTGAACAGACACTGTGGAATGCAGTGCCTAAATTTATCCGGGAACTGGACAGCATGGTGCAGGCCCAGTGTGGCCAGCAGCTGCCGCTGGAAATTGCACCGCTGCGCTTTGCCTCCTGGATGGGCGGTGACCGCGATGGCAACCCGAATGTGACCCATCAGGTGACTCAGGAAGTGCTGTGGCTCTCGCGCTGGAAAGCTGCCGATTTGTACCTGCGCGATATTGAAGATTTGCGCTGGGAACTGTCGATCCAGCAATGCAGTCCGGAGCTGCTGGCTGCAATTGGCACCCCGCATCCTGAACCATATCGTGAATATTTACGCGAAACCCGCCAGCGTTTAACGGCCACCCGTGACTGGCTGGCGCAAAAGCTGCAAGGACTGGACGCCGATGACAGCCAGGTGATTAAAAGTAAACAGGAACTGCTGACCCCGTTATTGCTGTGTCACCGCTCGTTAATGGCCTGCAACATGCCGGAAATTGCCAATGGCAAGCTGCTGGATTTCATTCGCCGGGTCAACTGTTTCGGAATTGAACTGCTCAAACTGGATATCCGTCAGGAATCTGGTCGTCATCGTCAGGCCATTTCGGCAATTACCGAGTATCTTGGGCTGGGCAATTTTGAAACCTGGACCGAACAGGCGCGGCAGAATTTCCTGCTACAGGAACTGCAAAGCAAACGTCCGCTGTTGCCTAAATACCTGCAGGAACCGAAACAGAGCCTGATTGAACATTCGGATGTGCAGGAAGTGTTTGCCACCATGCGGACTCTGGCCGAACAGCCATCGGAATCGCTAGGTGCCTATATTATTTCCATGGCCGAATATCCAAGTGATGTGCTGGCGGTGTTATTGCTGCAAAAAGAAGCCGGTATTCAAACGCCGCTACGCGTGGTGCCGCTGTTTGAAACCCTGAAAGATCTGGACGGCGCAGCCAATACCATGCACACCCTGTTTGGCATGCACTGGTACAAGCAGCATATTCAGGGCAAACATGAGGTGATGATTGGCTACTCCGACTCGGCCAAAGATGCCGGCTTTATGTCGGCTAACTGGGCCCAGTATCGTGCCCAGGAAGAACTGACCGCTGTGGCACAGCAGCACGGGGTTCAGCTGACCCTGTTCCATGGTCGTGGTGGTTCTATCAGCCGTGGCGGCGCACCGACCCAGCAGGCCCTGTTCTCACAACCACCGGGTTCTATTTCCGGGGCGATTCGCGTCACCGAACAGGGCGAAATGATCCGCTTCAAGTTTGGTCTGGAAGAAATTGCCTTACAGAATCTGGAAATCTATACCGCTGCGACACTGGAGGCGACCTTGCTGCCACCGCCGGTTCCTAAACAGGAATGGCGCCAGTTAATGCACAGCATGACTGACCTGTCGGTGCAGGTCTATCGCCAGACTGTGCGGGAAAATCCGCATTTTGTGAAATATCTACGTACCGTGACCCCGGAACTGGAGCTGCAAATGCTGCCGCTTGGTTCACGTCCGGCCAAGCGTAAAGTCAGCGGCGGCATTGAATCGCTACGCGCCATTCCCTGGGTGTTTGCCTGGACCCAGATTCGCCTGATGCTACCAGCCTGGCTGGGCACCGGTGCGGCCATTAACCAGGTGATTGCCCAGGACCAGCAGGCACTGCTGGAAGAAATGCTGCGCGAATGGCCCTATTTCCAGACCCTGGTGGATATGCTGGAGATGGTTCTGTCCAAGGCCGATGGGCATATTGCGCTCTACTATGAAGCGCATCTGACCGAAGATGAAGAACTGAAAGCACTGGGCGCCGAGCTGCGTCAACGCCTGAAAGATGCAGTCCAGACCTTGCTGGCACTGAAAGGTGAGTCACAGCTCCTCAGCAGCAATGATGTGCTGGATCAGTCGATGAAAGTACGTAAACCGTATTTACTGCCGCTGCATCTGCTGCAGGCCGAACTGATGAAACGTCGTCGCCAGTATCTCAACAGCCAGCAGGCCGAGCATAGTCCGGTAGATCATGCCTTAATGGTCACCATTGCCGGTATTGCCGCCGGATTACGCAACACCGGCTAAGTCAAATTGGCAAAAATATACAGCACATGTTCTGCATGTGCTGTATTTTTAAGCAGTCACAAAGCTATCATTTCTTTTTTTATGAATAAAATAATTATTATTTATACATTCCCTCCAGCCAAAGTCGATGAATTAATCTACTGATTTCATACTATTTTTATATTTAAAAATTTTTACCCTGCGGTAAAAAACAAAGCAAAGTCATAGAATTAATTTGAACAAAAATTTTGTATCTCCGATTAAATCTTTTAAAAAACAGGAGTATGATTGGCACAATTTGTCTTTAGAGTGCTCAAAATATGTCCAATTGGTTTCCCAAATGGCGCCCGTATCAAGGCAGTATCGATGCACGTCCTGTAGGTACCAATGAGTATCTTCCACCTGCGCAAACCGTGGTCCTGGGGGTTCAGCACGCGTTTGCTATGTTTGGTGCGACGGTACTTGCACCTTTCCTGATGGGCTTTGACCCAAACCTGGCCATTCTGATGTCCGGGATCTGTACCATCCTGTTCTTTATTATGACCGGTGGTCGCGTTCCTAGTTATTTAGGTTCCAGCTTTGCCTTTATTGGGGTGGTAATTGCTGCGACCGGTTATGCCGCATCCGGCACGGGCGGACCCAACCCGAATATTGCGGTGGCAGCCGGCGGGATTATTGCCTGCGGTATTTTATATGCCCTGCTCGGCTTTCTGGTCATGGCCACCGGTACGCGCTGGATTGAAAAATTAATGCCACCTGTGGTCACTGGTGCAGTGGTGATGATCATTGGTCTGAACCTGGCCCCAGTCACCGTCAAAGGTGTAGCCGGTAATCCATTTAATATGTGGATGGCGCTGGTGACTGTCCTATGTATGGGTTCGATTGCGGTATTTACCAAAGGACTGTTACAGCGCCTGTTGCTCCTGGTTGGTCTGCTGCTGGCCTATCTGGTTTACTTTATTGTCAGTAATGTCATGGGTTATGGCACCCCGATTAACTTTGCCCCAATCCAGCAGGCGGCATGGTTTGGCCTGCCAACCTTCCATGGTCCGGAATTTGAAGTTAATGCCATGCTGATCATTGCCCCGGTAGCGCTGATTCTGGTGGCAGAAAACCTGGGCCATATTAAAGCCGTGAGTGCCATGACCGGTGAAAACCTGGACCCGCATATTGGTAAAGCCTTTGTTGCCGATGGTGTAGCCACGACTTTAGCCGGTGGTGTCGGTGCGCCAGGCATGACCACCTATGGTGAAAATATTGGCGTGATGGCAGTGACGCGTGTCTACTCGACCATTATTTTTGCGGTTGCCGGTGTGTTTGCCATTTTCCTGGGTTTATCGCCTAAGTTTGGTGCCATTATTCATACCATTCCAAGCGCGATTTTAACCGGTGCTTCAATTGTGGTGTTCGGTCTGATTACCATTGCCGGAGCCAAAATCTGGATTGAAAACAAAGTCGACTTCTCGAAAAACAAAAACCTGATGGTGGCGGCAGTGACCATTATTTTAGGTACCGGTGACTTTGCCCTGCAATTTGGCAGCTTTAACCTGGGTGGTATTGGGACGGCGACCTTTGCCGCACTGTTACTGAACCTGTTCTTTAGCCTGGGCGAAAAATCAGAAAAAGTATAACTGCCCTGACTAATATACAAAAAAACCGAAGCCGGTATGATCAGTACCGGCTTCGGTTTTTTATCTGAAACCTAAACGCTAGCAGTCAGGTTTCAAGGCAAAATTAAATTATTTTTGCTTTTTCAGGGCTTTTTGCAGCTGTTTCAATTTGCCCTGATGTTTTGAAATCTTTTTCAAACGTGCTTTGATTTTTTGCTTTAACGATTTAACTTGCTTCGCCATGGTATTACTCCCTAGTAAGGCTATTCGCGCTTGTGCTGTTTCACAAAGCTACGAATAAATTTTCTTAATTCACGAGCAGCACTAGTATCCAGTTCTTCACACAGATGAATAAATTCATCGCGTTCAGCACTATTAATACGAATTAAAAGTTGTCCATCTTTTTTGCCTGTCTTTATTTTTTTGATTTGCTCGCTCATTGCTTCACTCCAAAATAAAGACGCTTTAACAAAAAGATGTATATACAATATATATACATTTTAAATTAAGTCAAATCTATAGTGTTAAAATATGTAATAAAATCAATAGATTTAGTTTACCAAAAAACTATAGACGCGCGCAAAGCCTGTCGGGCTCTGGCTTTGCACAGAACGCCGCCATCGGTTTATTTTTAAATTAAAGCTAGATGATTCGTTTGTTTTTTTAACCAATCTTGATCTTGAAGCGAAAGAGCAGCTCAGATTCATCTCACCAGCCGAGTGCGGATGTCTATGGTTCTGGCTAAAAATTAAAGACGAGCAAAAATAATCCGCGCCGCCGGAATCAGGAAGATTATCCCGGCCTACTGTGATAAAAACAGAGTGCCAGCGCGTTTTTAATTGTTATCGGTTTTAAGGTCTAAACTGTTTCAGTTCACGCTGAATAAAGTGCTGGAACATGGTCTGGTACAGCTGTTCAATCAGCTGAGCATCAAGTCCTAAACTGGTGGCCTGGCTACGCAAACGCTCCAGAATCTGGGCCTGGCGTTCCGGGGTCTGCATATCGGTTTCTGATTTTTTAAAACGGGTGGTCTGATCAACATAGTATTGACGCGCTGCAATCAGCTCCACCAAAGCACTATCAATCACATCAATCTGTGCGCGAGCCTGTTCCAGCGACTCAACTTTCTCTTTTTTCATGTTGTAAGATGTCATTTTCAGCTTCGTTTTCACTTTTGTACTTTTCTTCTAACACATTACTGAAAATACTTTCAATCATCCAGACGCGATAAAGGCTATTAAACACATAACTTTGCCCGTCAATCCGCAGCTCCAGCACCGGTAAATTCGGCTGAGACTTCATTTCACAGAGCATGTCATTGTCTTTCAGATACTGTTCAATATCGGCACTGCTCAGTTCAACAATGTTCAGCTCACGGCGTAACTGCTCGAAATGGGCTTTAAAAGACAGGTCTTTGCCCTGGGTCCACACTGCCTGCAAAATTCGGTGAATGGCCTGCATGCGCTGCTCTTCCGGCACGCTATAAAACAGTCGCGCCATCTGATAGGTGGCATCCTGGGTCGGCCGGCAAAACGGTGTAAACGCGACTTCGGTGCGTTTGGATAAACGGGTGGCCAGGCTCCAGTCAAACAGGTCACGGCCCTGATAACTGAGCGGATAGACATTCAAATGAATATTATAATAATTGGCCAGCTCTTCCTGAATATAGGCCAGCAGCAGCCAGGAAATCGGATCTTCCAGCGCGATATATAAATCCAGCTCCGGGTCCATACGCTGAATTTCATTTAAAGCTTCGGCATCATTAATTAAATGCTCACGCCATTCAATATGATTGATCAGGAAAATCGGATTACCGGTCAGCAGCTTCTGCTGTTTTAGGCGCCGGGTCAGGCGTAACAAATCATCTACCGCATGATACTGACGGCCACCAAATTCGAAATAGCTGGCAAGAATGGCATCCTGATTAAAAATCCGTTCCGGAAAATGCTGTTCCTGATGATGGCGGCTGGCCATGGCATACAGGGTGCGTAATTTGCCATACTGCTTTTGCCAGAGCATATGAAATACATCTTCCAGCAAATACAGAAAATCCTGACCACGCAAAGGCGTATGCCGCAAGATGGTTTCAGCTTGCGCCAAGGCTTCCGGGGTCGGCTGTTCCGGGGTGTCATGAAAACTGAAACGATGCTGCTTGGACAGGATCTGTGCATCATTCAGGCAATAGTTCTGCCATTCCAGCGCCGACATCTGGTTCGGCGGCTCTGCACTGCCACTGGAAATAATTACCTTTAACGGCTTTAAGGCATCGGAGAGAATTTCTTCAAGCTGTGGCAGTTCCTGCACTGCCAGATAGCTATACACATCATCTAAACGCAGATGAATACTGAGGCCCTGCTCAATCGGTAACACCGCTTGACGAGACGGTTTTTGATAAAACCAACTCGATCGGATTGGATCAAACCAACGGCGTAACAGTGACATGAGCTGAGCCTCTAAAGGATTAAACGGCGGAATAAAAGATACTACACCGGTTTATAACAATTTGATCTTAAATGATCAATTACACATCCAAATTTAAATCGGTCACGGCGCCGGTCTCTGCCCCTGAGGTCAGTCGGGCAAATTTGGCCAGTGCACCATGCGTATAATTTGGTTTTGGCTTGACCCAGGCCGCCTGACGCGCGGCAATTTCCTGTTCAGACACATGCCAGGTCATTTCACGGGTTTCGGCATTGATGGAGATTTTATCGCCATTTTTCACCAAACCAATTGGCCCACCTTCATAGGCTTCCGGGGTCACATGGCCAATCACAAAGCCATGACTGCCGCCGGAGAAACGGCCATCGGTAATCAGGGCCACAGCATCGCCCAGGCCTTTACCAATAATCGCTGAGGTCGGTTTTAGCATTTCAGGCATGCCCGGTCCGCCTTTTGGTCCAACACCGCGAATCACCACCACTTCACCCGGCTGCACCTGACCGTCAAGAATACCGCGCATGGCACCAATTTCACCTTCAAACACCCGTGCCGGGCCTTCAAAATACAGCCCTTCTTTACCGGTAATTTTTGCCACCGCACCGGTTGGCGACAGGTTGCCTTTTAAAATCACCAGATGCGAATCTTTTTTCACCGGTGCATCAAATGGCAGGATAATCTGCTGGCCTTCCGGATAGTCTTCAACATCCGCCAGGTTTTCGGCCAGTGTTTTACCGGTCACGGTCAGGCAGGAACCATCGAGCATGCCGGCATCCAGCATCCGTTTCATCAGCGGCTGAATCCCGCCAATCGCAATCAGTTCAGACATCAGGTATTGACCCGATGGACGTACATCGGCCACCACCGGAATGTCCTGACCAATGCGGACAAAATCATCCAGACTCAGCTCGACCCCGGCCGTATGTGCCATCGCCAGTAAATGCAGTACGCCATTGGTGGAACCGCCCAGGGCAATCAGCACTTTAATGGCATTTTCAAACGCAGCTTTGGTCATAATGTCGCGCGGTTTAATGTCCAGACGCAGCAGGTTCATTACCGCTTCACCGGCACGCTGACAGTCAATTTTCTTGTCCTCAGACACCGCTTCCTGCGCCGATGAACCCGGTAAACTCATGCCCAAGGCTTCAATCGCCGAGGCCATCGAGTTGGCGGTGTACATGCCGCCACAGGAACCCGGTCCCGGCAAGGCCACTTCTTCAATCTGTTTGACTTGAATTTCATTAATTTCGCCCTTGGCATGCTGCCCGACCGCTTCAAATACCGAAATCATGTCGGTATGGCCTGCGCCCGGCTTGATGGTGCCGCCATAGACAAACAGCCCCGGACGGTTGAGGCGCGCCAGCCCCATAATACAGCCTGGCATATTTTTATCGCAGCCGCCAATGGCAATCACCCCATCATAGGCCTGACAGCCAACCACGGCTTCAATCGAATCGGCAATAATTTCCCGGGTTAGCAGCGAATATTTCATGCCCTCGGTGCCGTTTGAAATCCCGTCCGAAATGGTGATGGTGTTAAAGATAATCCCCTTACCGCCAGCGGCATTGACCCCGGCTTCGGCTTCACGCGCCAGCCCATCAATATGCATATTACACGGCGTGACATTGGCCCAGGTTGAGGCAATCCCGATAAAAGGACGCGTAAAATCCTCATCCTGAAAGCCGGTGGCGCGCATCATGGAACGTGCCGGTGCATTTTCAATGCCCTCATAGACCGGGGCGGAATGTTCGCGGATATTATCTTTACTCATTGGTTTCTTCCTTGGCGATCACTGGATTGAAGCCACAGTGTTTGGCAATTTATTCTACGATTATTGTATAGAATTAAATCCGTACAATATAGCTTTCAGCGGTTTCTCGAACATTTGATCTATACCCAAGTCATCTGCAACGGTCCGAGGCAGAACTACAATTCATATTAAATGGTTTTGCGATATCAGTGAAACCTGCAGGTATTGAACGAGTTTTGCAGATGAAAATGGTTTTGCCTCCTTTTTCCCAATGAGCAATATATTTCGCAAGGTCGGTCGAACCAAAGCTAATCAACCATTATCAAATCCTTCTCTTACGACAGTGTCATGCTGAAGCGATCCCTTTCAAACTTAGCTTCTCACATAAAAAAGCACCCCATCAGGAGTGCTTTTGTAGCTCTAAAAACTTAGCGCTTAGATTTCACGTACCGCACCTTTGGCCGCACTGGTGGTATGCATGGCATAGGCTTTCAGCGCTTTAGAAATCTTGCGTGGACGTTCCTCAGCCGGCTGCCAGCCTTTGGCTTCCTGTGCTTCACGGCGCGCTGCCATGGTTGCATCATCAACCGCCAAGTGAATGCTACGGTTTGGAATATCAATTTCAATACGGTCGCCATCTTCGACCAGACCAATCGCGCCACCTTCTGCCGCTTCCGGAGAGACGTGACCAATCGACAAGCCAGATGAACCGCCCGAGAAACGGCCATCGGTCAGCAAGGCACAGTCTTTACCCAGACCTTTGGATTTCAGGTAGCTGGTTGGGTACAGCATTTCCTGCATCCCCGGACCACCACGTGGACCTTCATAACGAATCACCACCACATCACCGGCGCTGATTTTTCCGCCCAGAATCGCCTCTACTGCGGCATCCTGGCTTTCAAATACGCGAGCTGTACCATTAAATTTCAGGATGGATTCATCTACACCCGCAGTTTTTACGATACAGCCATCTAGGGCGATGTTGCCGTACAGCACGGCCAGACCACCATCTTTAGAGAAGGCATGTTCAGCATTACGGATTACGCCATTTTCACGGTCGCCATCAAGGCGTGAATAATAACGGTCCTGTGAAAATGCAGTCTGGGTTGGAACACCACCTGGCGCCGATTTGAAGAAAGTGTACACCTCTTCATTTTCAGTGCGGATGATGTCCCATTTATCTAAGGCATCTTTTAAAGTGGCTTCATGTACGGTCGGTACAGAAGTATCCAGCAAACCGGCACGATCCAGCTCGCCTAGAATACCCATGATCCCGCCGGCACGGTGGACATCTTCCATATGTACATCATTTTTTGCCGGAGCCACTTTACACAAGACCGGCACTTTACGCGATAAACGGTCGATGTCATCCATGGTGAAATCAACACCGGCTTCATTGGCCGCAGCCAACAGGTGCAATACAGTATTGGTTGAACCGCCCATGGCAATGTCCAGCGTCATGGCATTTTCATACGAGGCTTTGGTGGCAATTGAACGTGGCAGAACGCTGTAATCATCCTGTTCATAGTGACGTTTGGCCAGTTCCACAATTAAAGAACCAGCACGTTCGAACAGTTTTTTACGGTTAGCATGCGTGGCCAGTGTAGAACCGTTACCTGGAAGAGATAAACCGAGCGCTTCGGTCAAGCAGTTCATTGAGTTGGCAGTGAACATGCCTGAACATGAACCACAGGTTGGACAGGCTGAACGTTCGTATTCTGCCACTTCTTCATCGGTAAAGTTGTCATCTGCAGCGACAATCATGGCATCAATCAGGTCGATGGCTTTTTCATTGCCACGGATTTTGACTTTACCCGCTTCCATTGGACCGCCGGACACAAACACCACCGGAATATTCAGACGCATGGCGGCCATTAACATGCCCGGGGTGATTTTGTCACAGTTTGAAATACACACCATGGCATCAGCACAGTGTGCGCTGACCATATATTCCACCGAGTCGGCAATCAGGTCACGTGATGGCAAGGAATACAGCATGCCGTCATGACCCATGGCGATACCATCATCGACCGCAATGGTATTGAATTCTTTGGCTACACCACCTGACGCTTCAATTTGACGTGCCACCAGCTGACCCAGGTCTTTTAAATGCACGTGACCCGGTACAAACTGGGTAAAAGAGTTGACCACCGCAATAATCGGCTTGCCAAAATCTTCATCTTTCATCCCGGTCGCACGCCATAAGCCACGTGCGCCCGCCATATTTCTTCCGTGTGTCGATGTTTTTGAACGATAGTCAGGCATGTGTATTTCCAACGAGTTGTGCTTGAGAGGGTGAATCCCCATCTCTGGCTAAAATGTACTGATCTTCAGGTTATCAGTTGAAATTTCGTCACATCATACTACAGCTCAATCTGTCAGCGTGCTGGGTGATCGGGTCTTTTGAACCTTTTATTCTGCGATCTTTCAACTGATGAAAACTGGGGAGACTCGCCTACGGAGCCGATATGATTTGATCATAAAGCATTAGCTCCGGCATTTTCATGAATAATTTTTACCTTTTATATAAACAAAATTTATTGATATTAATTTTTTAAATAAAATTTTGTTTGCAAAGAACAACACCCAGCCGAACTCATGAAGATGCAATCTCTATTTACATGACAATTTAGGCTTAAAAAGGCTTTTCGCATATAATGTGGGGCAAGTTTATATGGAATCTCATGTGTGAAAATTATCTTTGCGGGAACACCAGAATTTGCAGCTGTAGCGCTCGATGCCTTATTAAAAACCGAGCATGAAATTGTGGCGGTCTATACTCAACCTGACCGCAAAGCAGGCCGCGGACAAAAACTTACGGCCTCTGCCGTGAAACAACTGGCGCTGGCACATGATCTTCCGGTATATCAACCGTTACATTTTAAATCATCCACGGAAGAAGGTCTGGCTGCGCAGGCAGAACTAAAAGCCCTAAATGCCGATGTAATGGTGGTGGCAGCCTATGGCCTGATTTTGCCGCAAGTGGTGCTGGATACACCCAAATATGGCTGCCTGAATATTCATGGTTCGCTGCTGCCACGCTGGCGAGGAGCGGCGCCCATTCAACGCGCCATTGCCACCGGTGATGCTGAAACCGGCGTGACCATTATGAAGATGGCGGCCGGGCTGGATACCGGCGATATGATGTATAAAACCCTGTGCCCGATTACAGCTGAAGATACCTCTGCCAGCCTGCATGACAAACTGGCCATTCAGGGTGCGGAGGCGATTGTGGCGGTACTGGCTTCGGAGCAGACTTTACAACAGTATCTGGAACAGCGCGAAGTACAGGATGAAGCTTTAACGGTATATGCCCACAAGCTGTCTAAAGCCGAAGCGAAAATTGACTGGTCTCAGGATGCTGTGACAATTGACCGCAATATTCGCGCCTTTAACCCGTGGCCGGTGGCGTTTATTCCGCTAGATGAACAGCGTAATTTACGGGTCTGGGGATCTGTGCTGTCGAATGAAGCGGTCAATGGCCAGTCGGCGGGGACCATTCTGGCACTAGATAAACAGGGCGTGCATGTGGCCTGTGGCGATGGCAAAGCCATCTGTCTGACCAGCCTGCAATGGCCGGGTGGTAAAGCGCTGAATCCGGTCCAGATTGCACAAACCCAGAAATTAAACATTGGGCAGGTGCTGGCATGAATCAACATCCATCCGGTCAGTCACATCTGAACTTACGCGCCCAAGTCATTCGTACTTTATTGGCCGTCCAGCAGGGCCAATCTCTGGCCAGTATTTTACCGCTGCATCTGACCAAGGTCGCCGAGCGTGACCGGGCGTTGTATCACGAACTGGTCTTGGGCACCTTGCGTCAATGGTATGGCCTGAAAAGCATTACCCTGCCTTTGCTGGTCAAACCGCTGAACAATGAAACCGTCGAAACCTGTCTCTATGTCGGGCTATATCAGATTTTATGTACCCGTATTGCCGACCATGCAGCCATTTCAGAAACCGTGACTGCCACCAAGCAGTTAGGCTTTCAGGCACTCAGTGGTGTGGTCAATGCCATCCTGCGACGTGTTTCACGTGAAACATCGGTCTTTGAGCAGACGCTGCAAGCGGCGCATGGTTTACCCAGCTGGCTGTTTAAACGTCTGAAAAAAGACTGGCCGGAACAGCTGGAGCAACTGACCCAGGACCTGAAACAGACAGCACCACTGACTTTAAGGGTCAATCAGCGCAAGATCAGCCGTGAAGCCTATCTGAATAAACTGCTGGGCGCCGGTATTCAGGCACGTCCGGGCGAGCGTTCCGATGTGGCGATTATTCTGGAACAGGCGGTGCAGATTCCGGAGCTGCCGGGCTTTGATGCCGGCTGGTTCTCGGTGCAGGATGAACATGCCCAGCTTTGTGCGCAGTTACTGCCAGATTTAAATGACAAAGTGGTGATTGATGCCTGTGCAGCCCCGGGCGGAAAAACCGCACATATTCTGGAAAAATTTAGTCCGGCCACTCTGGTGGCACTGGATCAGGACCCGAAACGGCTGTTACGGGTCACGGAAAATCTGGAGCGCCTGCAACTGACCGATACACAGCAGGTCGAAATTCTGGCGGCAGATGCTACGCGCTGGACCGCAACTGAACCGGTCGATTGTATTGTGCTGGATGCACCCTGCTCTGCCATTGGGGTGATGCGTCGTCATCCGGATATTCGCCTGTTACGTCAATCGGCTGACATTCAGCAAACCGTCGAGCTGCAGCAGCAGATTCTGGAACAGATGTGGTCCCAGTTAAAAGTCGGCGGCACCTTGCTGTATATCACCTGTTCCATTTTAAAAGCAGAAAATGAGCAGCAGATGCAGCAGTTCTTTGCCCAGCATGCCGATGCCAAAGAAATTAAAATTGCCACAGACTATGGCGTCGAACAGCAGTATGGTCGCCAGCTGTTACCGGAAGCCGGACGCGGCGATGGCTTCTATTATTGCCGGATCGAAAAAATCTAGACGATAAAAAAAGGAACCCTCAGGTGGTTCCTTTTTTATTCTACAGCGGCTTAGTCTGCACATGCATGTATCACAGACTTAATCCTCTGGTTCATCTGGATGTTTGCTCAGATGAATCATGGCCAGGATTAAACCGCCCCAGAGCAGGACAGTCGAGATGATCATCATGATAATCGCTTCAGTATTCATCTTAGTTCTCCTCTTCCGGTACTTTGTCTTTCAGACAGCTTAGTACAATGGCACCCACAATAAACAGGGCCAGCGTACCGCCACCCACCAGCCATAAGATTTCAGCCGGATAACCGCCATAACCTTCTGCAACAATCGACTTGATGGTTAGGCCTAAAGCCACCAGTAATGATAATGGAGTCACAACGGTTAACAGGAAGTTCCAGCCGGCACCCAGTTTAATACTAGAGTACTGGTTGATATGCGCCTGTAACTGCGACAATAACGGACGACGGAACCATGACACTAGAATAATCGACAGTAAACCACCACCCACAATACCAATGTTATTGGCAAAGTAGTCAATGATGTCGACAAAGGTAATCGCGCTATGGGTCGAGAAAATCAGGGTCGAAACAATGGCTGAACCACCGGCAATAATGCTGACCGATTTTTTACGTGACCAGCCTAACTTGTCCTGGAAAGCTGAAATCGGCACTTCCAGAATACTGACCATCGAGGTAATCCCGGCAACGGTCAACGAGGCGAAGAACAGGAAACCAAACAAGTCGCCGCCTGCGCCCATGCTGGAAATAATTTTCGGGAAGGCAATAAAGGCCAGACCAATACCGCCAGATACCACTTCTTCCACGGTTGAGCCTGAGCTGAAGGCCATAAAGCCCAAAGCCGCAAATACCCCGATACCGGCCAGAATTTCAAAAGACGAGTTGGCCAGCGCAACCACCGCACCGGAACCGGTCATATTGGTTTTACGCTTTAAATATGAAGCATAGGTCAGCATGATCCCGAAGCCCACAGACAGCGAGAAGAAGATATGACCAAATGCGGCCAGCCAGACTTTATAGTTGCCCATCGCTTCCCAGTTCGGGGTAAAGAAGGCATTTAAACCTGCGGTTGCACCCGGTAAACGGATCGCCTGAATCACCAGAATTGTGAACAGTACCACCAGTAACGGCATAAAGATTTTATTGGCCAGTTCCACACCACGACGTACACCACCGTAGAGAATGAACATCACCACCGCCCAGACAATCACCAGACCGAAGAATAAGGTCGGTACAAAGCCCAAGGCCAGCCCTTCGCCATTTTGCAAATAGGAATTAAAGAAGAAGGCCTGGGTGTCTGCCCCCCATTTCTGGCCAATTGCGTAGTACATATAACTACCGGCCCAGGACAGAACGCTGGCATAGTAAATCCCGATGACCAAGGTCACCATCACCTGCCACCAGCCCAAGGACTCGCTGTTCATGAGCTTTTTATACGCCAGTGGCGGCGCTTTACGGAACTTATGTCCGACCGCGTAATCTAAATATAATAACGGCAAACCAGCAGCAAAAATTGCCACCAGATACGGCACCAGGAAGGCACCACCACCATTTTCGTAAGCCACATAGGGAAAACGCCAAATATTCCCCAAGCCTACAGCTGAACCAATCGCTGCAATAATAAAGCCTGATCGCGCGGACCAGTTTTCACGATTTCCTGACATAAAACACCTAAACCTAGATGCTTTTTTCACTGCTTTTTATGTGGTTTTCTCGCAAGCAAAAAAGCACCATGCAATATTAATCTTGAGTGTTTGATTTAGCCTTGACCTTTTGGGTACTGGTTTCTAAATGACAAACAGGGAGTGAATGACGAAAACTTGCTTAAAGTGCATCGTGAAGACTCCCTTTTATATGGTTCAACAATACTCACTTTTAAAAAATTATTCTGTAATTTCTGCTCCAAATCTTGGGTTTTTATAATCTATCCTGATTCAACCGCTCAATTAATCAGCTTATTTATTGTACAATTTTGGTTATGAATTACCAAACTTTTTGGAATATATTATGAAGTAAAACTGAAAACTCAATTGCCATCCTTTAAACGGTCATTTATACCCGATGATATAAAATGCCTATCGCCGCCCCTCAATGCTTTCTTCAGATGCTGTATTTAAATAGATTGCCGTGATCTATAGATGAGAATGCATCAAGTTCAAGCTTGCCCTTGATGCACCCCAAGCCGTCAACCCGGTTGATGGATCACCAGCAAACGTTCTTCCTGCATATCACGAATTGCCGATTGAATTCCCTCGCGGCCCAGACCCGAATCCTTGACCCCGCCATACGGCATGTTATCGACCCGGAATGATGGAATATCGTTAATAATCACCCCGCCAACATGCAGCTGGTCCCAGGCATACAGCATCTGCTGCAGATTCTGAGTATAGACCCCGGCCTGCAAACCAAAGCGGCTCTGGTTAATCCGTTCAATGCCCTGCTCAAACTGTTCATACGGCTCCAGAATAGCCACCGGACCAAAAGCTTCATTCTGGTAAATTTCCGATGTTGGCGAAACCTGCTCCAGCAATGTCGGCTCGAACATCACCCCCTGCTGTTCGCCGCCCACCAATACCGTCGCGCCTTCTGCTACGGCCTGATCCAGCCATTTTTTCAGGCGTACGGCTTCGTTCTCTTTAATCATCGGCCCGACCAAAGCGCTGTCCAGCCGTGGATCAGCTGCCCGTAATGACTGCAAACGGCTGACCAGTTTATCTTTAAGCTGTGTGTAAATCGCGCGATGCACCAGAATACGCTGCACACTAATACACACCTGTCCGGCATGGTTATAGGCACCGCCAATTAACCGGTCAACCAGCGCATCATTGACCTCGGTATCGGCCTCAATCATCACGGCAGCATTGCCGCCCAGCTCCAGCGTGACCTTTTTACGTCCGGCACGCGCTTTCATGTCCCAGCCCACCACATCAGAACCGGTAAAGCTCAGCAGTTTAAAGCGGTCATCGGTGACCAGCACATCGGCCTGCTCACGCGGACAGGGCAATACCGAAAAGGCACCAGCCGGTAAATCGGTTTCTGCCAGAATCTCGGCAATTTTTAAGGCAGAAATCGGGGTTAGGCTGGCCGGTTTTAAAACAAAGGGACAGCCTGCAGCAATCGCGGGTGCAATTTTATGGGCCGTCAAATTCAGAGGAAAATTAAATGGACTGATCAGCGACACTGCGCCAATCGGTACCTGTTTGCTGATGCCCTGATAACTGCAAGCCGCAGCAGTCACCGCCAATGGCATCATCCGGCCCTGATCCATCTGGGTGACCGCATCCGCAGCCAGTTGGAAGGTATTGATTAAGCGCTCTACTTCAGCAGCGGCAGCCCTTTTCGGTTTACCGCCTTCAATAATCAGCAGTTCGGTGAGCTCGGCCCGGCATTCCTGAAAACGCTGCACACAATGCAGCAGGATTTTCTGTTTCTGAAACGGTTTTAACGCCGCCATCGCCGCTTCCGCCTGGACTGCGGCCTGAATCGCCTGCTCTAGCGTCTCTGCATCGGCCAGCGCCACACGTGCATAACAGCGCTGCAGATACTTATCTTCGACCTCTAGCCACTGGCCGGTCACATGCGGCTGTCCAGCCAGATATAAAGGATAATCGTGCGGATGATCAGTGTGCGTAGCCATGTGCAGGTCCTCTATTTTTTGCATGATGCGTCAATGCAATTTATACCAATTCCCGATATGATGCGCCGAGATGTTTCCCGGCTCCATCCTCCACAATAAATTTATTCTGAGAATATACAAGCTCTACAGGGATTTTTATGCGTACACGTCCAGCATTGTGTTTCATCCTCGGTCTTGGCTGTTTTAGCGCCGCACAGGCCGATATTATTGGTGTTAAAGGTAGCGTCGATTACTGGCATTATAATAGTGACTTATCGAGTGCCTTGGGCCAACCCGAGATGAAAGATGACTCCAGTTTGTCTTTTGCCTTGGCGGTTGAAATATAATTTTATTGATAATTTACTGGTCGATGTCGGCCTGAAAGCCGGTTACCGCATTCTAGATGTGGAGCTAAACGAAGGTGATGAACGTAATCTCCAGCTGGATTTCAAAGGTCCTTATCTCGGGCTGGAAGCACATTTCTAAAACAACAAAACATCTTTTTCCCTTTAAACAAAAAGCCTCTACTGAGGCTTTTTGTTGGTTTAGATGAATTACATCAGTTTAGCTATAAGAGCGACTGGCCTTAGACACCACCGGTGGTGTTTCAGTAACCGGCTCTGAGGCTTTCTGGATGCGAATCAGGGCAACTGCAATTGCACCAATCACCGCTGGAATCGCCACCGCCAAGAAATTCAGTTTATGCGGTAATTCCATACCCAATAGCACCCCGATAATAATCGGGCCGACAATTGCACCTACACGGCCGACCGCAGAGGCACAACCAATCCCGGTTGAGCGCACCGCTAGTGGATAATACTGCGCCACAAAGCTGTATAGCAGAATACTACTGCCAATTGCGGAAGCCCCAGCCAGCGCCACCAGTAGGTAAATCACCGGTTGTGGCGAGTTAAAGCCTAATCCAACCAGCGCCACAGCCCCCATCAGGAACATGCCAATAATCACCGGTTTTAAATGGAAACGGTCTGCCAGAATCCCGCCGCCAATGGTGCCAATTACTGCGCCAATATTCATCGACATCAGGAACATCAGGCTGCTACCCAGCGAGTAACCAGCGGCCATCATTAGTTTTGGTAACCAGCTGCCCAGTGCATAGACCATCAATAAACACATAAAGAAGCAGCACCAGAACAATAAGGTACTCATGCCACGGTTTTGCTTAAATAAGGCGGCAATAGAGGCATCCGGCACCTGTACTTCATTTAAGACCAGTTGAGTCTGCGCACTGACTTTTTCTTCTGGCGTGATTTTCTGGATAATCTGGCGCGCTTTTTCATCCTGCTGTTTTTTCACTAAAAAGGTCAATGATTCAGGTAAAAACTTCCACAAGATCGGTAACAGCAACAGTGGAATACCCGCGATATAAAACATCACTTCCCAGCCAAAACTTGGAGTTAACCAGGCACCCAGTAATGCAGCCATAATCCCGCCGACCGCATAACCACTAAACATGGTGGTCACCAAGGTACTGCGCAGTTTTTGTGGTGCATATTCAGAGGTTAAGGCCACCAGATTCGGTAATACTCCGCCAATTCCTAAACCTGCAATAAAGCGCAAAATTCCGAATTCAGTCGGGTTAGACGCAAAACCGCCCCAGAAGGTAAAACCGCTAAATAAGGTCACACAAATTAAAATGACATTTTTACGGCCAATCTTATCGGCCAGCATGCCAAAAAACATGGCACCGAACATCATTCCGGCCAGGGCAGTACTGGCCAACATGCCTGCTTGCACAGCAGTCATATTCCATTCTTGCATCAGTAGTGGTAAGGCTACGCCATTAATCGCCAGGTCATAACCGTCAAAGATGACTACAAATAAACACCAGAGTACGACGTTTAAATGAAAAGGTTTGAACTTCGCCTTGTCCACTACAGCATTCACATTCATTGTTGTTGCTGTCATTAATCCTCACCTCCAATTGTGAGATTTTATTCTTAATATGAAAAAATGAACAATCATTCACTTTTGTCTATAAAATGAATGATTATTCATTTTTTGTCTATGGATAAAAAGTCTAAATGATAAATTTTTCTTAAAAATCAGATTTGATTTAGCAATAAAGCTCAATTTCAGAGCAGAAAATTTAGTTATAAATCTTATAATTACTGGAAACTTATTCTATTTTTTAAAATTTTTATATTACAAAACAGTGAAATAAAAGCTTTATCATTGCAATTTTTAAGACAGGCTTAAATGACAACTTCTACCACACAAATTTGCAAATAAATGTAAAAATTGTGTCATAAAAGCCCAAAAGCACTGTCAAGGTCGTAGATGTAGAAACTAAAAATTACGCCCATAAAAAAATCCCCCAAGCTTTTGCTAGGGGGATTTTGAATTAATGAGCTGGCGATGACTTACTCTCACATGGGTAACCCCACACTACCATCAGCGCTAAGAGGTTTCACTTCTGAGTTCGGGAAGGGATCAGGTGGTTCACTCTTGCTA
>NZ_VOXS01000012.1:0-70691 GCF_013420655.1 Acinetobacter sp. Q186-3
AGAGTGAACCACCTGATCCCTTCCCGAACTCAGAAGTGAAACCTCTTAGCGCTGATGGTAGTGTGGGGTTACCCATGTGAGAGTAAGTCATCGCCAGCTCATTAATTCAAAATCCCCCTAGCTTAAACAGCAGGGGGATTTTTTTTATGGGTAAAATTTATCTGGGCTTCCTCATCTTGTTTAAGGTCGCTTTTGATTTTTTGCTGTTCCTTCCTGCTTCTATTTAAATAAATGCCTCATCAGCCAGCGCATAGAACCCAATTTTTATCTAAAAATTAAAGCTAACAATTTAAATCCATATATCCCCAGATTCAGCTAAAATCTTAAGATCAATATGATCAAATTACGATTCTAAGAGCACTTTATGAAACTGAATTCATTCTCTCCGATCCCTGAAGATGATGATGAGCTACATCTTCCTGAAATTGTATATTGGGCGTCACTGGGTGAGTTGGAGCAGGTACAGCAAGCCTTACAGCAAGGTGCAGATGCCAATGGTAGTGATGAGGAAGGCTATAGTGCCTTGCAGGCGGCGGCAGAAAATGATCATCTGGACGTGGTGAAACTGCTGATGAGCAAAGGGGCGGATATGGAGCATCGTAGTCCACATACAGCGCTGGAACTTGCTGAAATGGCAGGTAATGAGGAAGTGGTGGCCTATTTAAAGCGGCTCAAAGGGCTTGCTTAATTTCCCGATTCTGATAAAAGAAACCTCATCCGAAGATGAGGTTTCTTTTATGGAGGCGATTAAAAATCTTTAGGTTTCAGCTTCCAATTCTTGCACAATCGCCTGGTTAAATGCAGGAATATCATCCGGATTACGTGAGCTGATCAATACCCATCCACCGGTATTGCAGCGATGGACTTCTTCATCGACCCATTTCGCGCCGGCATTTTCCAGATCCAGCTTGATGGTTTTATAAGACGTCAGGTTTTTATCGCGAATCCGTTCGGCATTAATTAAAACCCACGGACCATGACAGATTGCGGCAATCAGTTTACCTTGATCGGTAAAGTGCTGGATGATTTTATGCGCTTCGGGGTTGATCCGCAGCGTATCGGCATTGACCGTTCCACCGGGAATGACCAGTGCATCATAATCTTCCGGATTGACCTTATCTAGCGTTGTTTCCGGTTCGGTGCTTAAGCCCGGTTCTTTATCGGCCTTGACCGTTTGAACTTCTTTTTGTTCTTCTGCTGCATGTATGGCTTCAATGCCTTTAGATTTCAAATATTCAAAGGGTTTGATCAGCTCATCCTGCTCCACACCCTGATTGGACGTAATGAATAATACTTTCTTTGGCATTTTCCCATCCTCGTTTCGTGAATTCTTTTGCTACGTTAACAACTGAGGCTCAAGGCACTGTACTGGTTTTGACGGGAATATGTAATTGCTTGGCAATGATGTAAAAAAAAGCCCCATCAGGAGCTTTTAAAAAACCGCAGGATAAAAAGGTTTATAGCGCGCCTTTTAAATCATTTTGGTGCTGTTTAACCTGTTTGGCATAACGTTTGCCTTGGCGTTTCATCTTCCAGCTGGAATGATAACCGGTAGGACCAACATTATAATAGGCTAGGGCTTTGGGCCAGCTGCCGGCTTTCGTGTTATAGCGATTTAAAATGTAAGAACCACATTGAATATTGGAAGATTCATCAAACAAATTACTGCCACAGCTTTGCTGCCAATAACGCGGAATGACTTGGGTTAAGCCCACCGCACCAGCCGGTGATACCACATGACTGCGATAGCTGGATTCCTGGCGAATCAGCGCGGCCAGTAACAGTGGATCAATTTCATAACGTTCTGCATGTTGCACAATCATCGGTGCAACACGGTTAGCGGTGTCAGGTGCAACCGAATAGGCTTTTTGGATCCCGACTGAAAGTTTAGCGGAACGTTTGGCAACGGAGCCGCCCCCTAAAGGTGAGCAGGCAATCAGGCTAAGAGCACTGAGGCCAATAAAAGAGGTTTTCAATAATAATGGGATGGTCAGTTTCATTTTAAAATCAGAAAAAAGCAGTGATGCTGCACCAGATTAGCCAGTGCTCGCGAATATGTTTAAGGATGTTAGTGAGCTGGGCGATATCCGTCAAGCCAACGGCGGCCTGGAACCGCCGCTGTTTTGTTAAGTTTTGGCTCCGATACTCCTTGTTTGAAATATCTTTAGAGTGCATTGGAAGATCATGTTTCTATTTATTGTGCTGTTCACGTTTAGGTCACTATGCAACTTTTAGGGTATAAAGCGGATTTCATCGCATAATCTCTTATATACTTAGATGGTTGAAAATAAAAATATTTATTGGGTAGTTACATGCTAGAAGTGATTGCACAGTTGTGTGGCGGGATCGGTTTATTCCTGATCGGAATGACCTTAATGACAGACAGTCTGAAAGAGATGGCCGGGGAGTCATTGCGTTTATGGCTGTCTAAATTTACAGGTTCACCGATTAAAGCCATTTTTTCTGGCATCGGCCTGACTTTGGCTGTGCAATCCTCAACGGCAACCACATTGGCCACCATTGGCTTTGTGAGTGCTGGTATTCTGACTTTTAGTCAGGCCATTGGTGTGATTATTGGCGCCAATATTGGCACCACCAGCACCGGTTGGATGGTGGCTTTTTTGGGGGTTAAATTTTCCATTGCCCATATTGCCTTGCCACTCATTGGGTTGGGGGCGATCTTTAAATTATTCAGCCGTGGGCGACTGTCTTTATTCGGTTTAACTATTGCCGGTTTTGGCCTGATTTTCTTTGGGATTGACTTGCTGCAGGTGGCAATGTCCGGTTTTGCCGAGCGGGTTGATTTATCGGTTTTTTCCAATAACTCTTTCACCACACAGTTGATTTTAGTGCTGGTCGGGCTGGTGATGACCGTGCTGCTGCAATCTTCCAGTGCAGCCATTACTGCGACCTTGGCCGCTTTAGCCAGTGGTGCGATTGATTTGTCCCAAGCCTTAGGTCTGGTGATTGGACAAAATATTGGTACGGTGGCGACCGCGATTCTGGCAGCCATGGGCTCGACTGCCAATGCCAAACGCACCGCAGCCGTGCATGTGGTGTTTAACGTGATTTCGGCCGTGTTGGCTTTTATCTTGCTGAAACCGGCTTTTTTGTGGCTGGCTGAACATTCACAGGTCGGTACTTGGGATGATGTGATTATTGTCGCTGCGTTTCATACCGCTTTTAGTGTGCTGGGAACCTTATTTTTATTGCCCTTTTTAAAACAGTTTGAACAGTTGATTGTCGGTTTAATTCCAGATCGTACCCCTTCAATTTTATGTTATCTGGATCAGGCCAGTTTTTCGGTGCCGGCTTTGGCAATTAATGCTGCTTCTAAAGTGATTTATTGGTCGATTGGGCATATCCTGATTTTACTGAAACGCGCGATTCAGGAAGGTCGTTTGCCCTCCAATAGCGAATTACAGCAGCTGGATGAAATCTTAAAACGAGTGCAGCAATATCTGGAAGATTTATCGGTCAGTGAAAATGAGCTGGATCAGCAGCGTTTAATGGCGATGCTGCGCCTGATGGTGTATTTACGCGTGCTGCGCAGTGATCTGGAAGCGGTGGAACATGCCGAGCATATCCGCACCCAGCCGACTATTTATCAGATGGGGCTGGATTATATTCATGTACTGGACAATCACTTTCAGTATGTCGATGAGTTTAACCGCCTGACCGAAGTGGCATCTTTAAATCGTGAGCTGTTAAACCTGAAACAATGGGTGGAAGAGCAGCGTGCCGAAGCGCGTGAAAAAGTGATTGAATATGCCACGGTGCAGCATCTGAGTGCGGCACGCAGTCTGGAATTACTGGCCGCACAGCGCTGGCTGGACCGTTTGATTGCGCATACCCAGCGTTTGGCCAATGTCTTGCAGGAAACCGAGAGCATGCTGGATGATGTGGAAAAGCTGAAATATCATACTGTCACTCAATAGCCTAAGCTATACAGTAATTAACTTCTGCAGCAGAAGCTTTTATACTGCGAGGAGGTTTATCACTGGGCAACTAAAATGACACCGGCCTGTAAAATTTTAAAATCCAATAAAATTGACTATAGTATTCATGAATATGAGCATGATCCGAACGCCAAAAGTTTTGGGCTGGAAGCAGCGGAAAAGCTGGGTTTAGCCCTGGCCGAAGTATTTAAAACCTTATTGGTAACTGATGATAAACAGTATTATGTGGCGATTTTGCCGGTGCATGTGCAGCTAAATTTAAAGAAAGTTGCTACTGCGGTGGGCTGTAAAAAACTGCATATGGCAGAGCCTAAAGATGCCGAACGTTTAACCGGTTATCTGGTTGGCGGAATTAGCCCGATTGGGCAGAAGAAACGTTTAAAAACCGTGATTGATCAGAGTGCGCAAAGTCTGGCAAAAATCTATGTCAGCGGTGGCAAACGTGGACTGGACATTGGTTTAAAGCCGGATGATCTGGCCCGGGTGTTAAATGCCCAGTTTGCCGATGTGGTGGATGAGTCTTAATCTGCACTGATTTTATTTTAGCAGCGGATTCAGTTATAAAAACCGGACTACGCCATGAATCAGGGCAGGTCCAAAAATCACCATAAATATGCCAGCCAGTACCATACTTAAGCAGGCGGCCACACCTTCTTCACGATGGCGCATAAAGGCTTTAGAAGTACCAAAACCATGCGCGGCATTACCTAAGGCTGCACCTTGAGCAAAATGTGAATTCAGTTTGAGTGCGAGTAAGACGGCATCTGCCATAAAACCGCCGGCAAAGCCGGTCATCATGGTGAACAGGATTACCAGTTCAACCGAGCCGCCCACCTGTGTACTTAACTCCATCGCAAAGGGTGTAGAGATAGAGCGCGCCATCAGGCTATATGTGGTTTCCTGATTTAGCTGAAACAGCTGCGCCAGATAAAAAGCACTGATAATGCCGACACACATACCGATCACAATACCCATGCTGATGGCCAGCAGATGGCGTTGAATCAGCGCGCGATATTCATAAATCGGAATGGCAAAAGCCACCGTGGCTGGCCCGAGCATCCAGACAATCCAGTGACTGTACTGCATATAGCTGTCATAGGAAATCCCGAAATAGAGCAGCATGCAGATTAATCCAGCCGGAACTAGAATGGAGGGTAAAAACAGCAGCACCGGATAACGACGATACAGCTGTTTGGCTGCGATATAGCCCAGCAGGGTGAAGATGAAGCACAGGCTTGCGATCAGGTTCATCTTAATCTCCTGACACATATGCGGTGTTGTTGGTATTTTTCCTGAGCCGCTGTTCCAGTTTAAAACCCCAGCACACACTATAGGCTGTGGCGACCATTACCGCACAGGTGCCGAGCGTAATCGAGAGTAGCAGTTGCCAGCCTTGGCTCAGCAGTAAGTCGAGATCATTGATAATACCGACCACACAGGGAATAAACAGCAGCATCAGCTCGGCCAGCATAAAATCGGCGCCTTGCTTGATCCATTGCAGTTGAAATATGCCACTTAACAGCGCCAGCAGTAACAGGATCAGGCCAATCACACCCGCTGAAACCGGCAGCTGGAATATCTGTTGGATCAGCGCACCGAGCCACCAGATCAGGATTAGCAGCGCAATTTGTATGCTGAGGACGGCAACACGGGAAAGTGACCACATCGCTGAATTACCCTAAAGGTTAAACACGACTGTATTTTAGATTTGACCTACCAAGATGATTATGAATAATGAAAAAATAATTATGCCTATTGGGAATGATGGTGGATTTAAAAAGCCTGAAAATACTGGTCAAGCTGGTGCAATTGCAAAGTTTTACCCGGACTGCAGATGCTTTGTGCCTGACCCAGCCCACAATTAGCAAGGCCATTCGGGGGCTGGAAGATGAGTTGGGCACTGCGCTGTTTCATAAAGGTGAAGCTGGGCGTAAACGTGAAGTGCAATTGACTTACCTGGGCGAGCAGATTTATCAGCATGCATTACAGATGCTGCAACAGGAGCAGGCAATTTATGATTCAGTGGCGGAAGTTCGTGCGCTAGAACGCGGTAAATTGACGCTGGGTTTGCCGCCCTTGGGTTCGGTGCTATTAAGCCGGCTAATTGCCAAGTTTCATCAGCAGTATCCAGCCATTGAACTGAGCTTTTTAGAGGTGGGCGCCAGCGGGATTGAAGCTGCTATTCTGGATAAACAGATTGATGTCGGGATTGTACTCGGCCATTTAAAACCGGTATTGGGCGGAATTCCAATTATGGATTCGCCACTGTGTTTGTTATCTGCCCGGAATTCTGCATGGCAGGGACGTGAAACGGTATCGTTGCTGGAACTGAAAGATGAGTCTTTTTTACTGTTTGCCGACAGCTTTACTTTAAACCAGATGATTTTGCAGGCCGCACAACAGCTGGGTTTTGAACCGAAGATTGTCTGTAAAAGCAGCCAGTGGGATTTTATTGCCAAAATGGTGGATTCCGGCGTGGGGATTGCGCTGTTGCCTCAGGTTTATTGTGAGCAGTTGCCTGCCGAGCGTTATCAGATCAGCCGTTTGTGCCAGCCTGAGCTGAACTGGACCTTGCGAATGGCCTGGAATACGACAGTCGCCATGAGTCCGGCCACCCGGGCCTGGTTAAGAATTATTGAAACGCATCCCGATCAGATTCATTTCTAAAGTAAGAATTAAAGGATTATCGTGTGAAATCAGATTCATCTACAGCGCTAAACCTCTGAACAGATGAATCTTCCTCCAATTACAGGCAATTCGCCGGTTTGGGAATACCGGCCAGACGACTTAAGTGCCGCGCCACCAGTCCGGTGTTAAAACGCTCTTGCAAGAGGGCATTGTTAATCTCAGGGCTGACCGTTTTCATCAGAAACTTGATTAACGGGCGGGTCGCCGGAGAATGACCAAACTGCTGATAAAACTGGCGCACAGCCTGCAAAATTTCAAAATGCCAATCTTCCAGTTCCAGCTCTAGGCTTTTGGCCAGCTCTTGCGCTACAGTTTCATTCCAGATGGTGTAATCGACCAAATGACCATCTTGGTCCAGTTCAAGATTCATAACACACTCAAAGCTTGTTTATTTTAAAGAGATACAACGGCTATAAGCCAGACACAGCTCGGCAAAGGTAGCATAGTTTAAACTGTGCAGATGGGCAGGCAATGGCTGGACCAGCAGCTCTAGATCATGCTCCAGTGCAAACAGGGTGCCGCATTGCTGACAAAATGGGTGATCAATGGCCAATACTGCATCACCCATCAGCACCACTGCATCGCCTTCACTATACAGACGTGAAACTTTGTCCAGCATGGCCGGGGTAGTATGGAAGCCGGATTGCAGCAGATATAAAGTATTTTGTGACATAACAGATTCCTTCCGGCTTACCAGTACAGCACGTGGTCAAAACGCTGGATAAAGTCCGCATTCAGTTCAATAAACTCGATTTCCTGCTGCGACTGGCTGACATAAGCTGAATGTTGATGCTGGTGTTCTACCAGAATCGGGCTTAAATCATAAAACTCAAAACTTTCGACCATATTCGAGGCCAGCTTGAAGGCGTGTTTGAGCTGGTCAAAAGCCAAATCGCTTTTGAGCAGACTTAGGGCAGCATCCTGTAATAACACTTTGACTTCACAGCCAAAAGTGGCCAGTACCATAGTCGCAGACAGGCTTTCATGTACCTGCTGGCTGCTTAAATTGGCCTGGCTTAAAATGACGAGTACAGTTTTCACACAATTTACCTTTTAAATGCAACAAATTCTCAAATAGAACCACTTAGAATTGAAGAAGGCGATCTGCAGATTGCACTGCATCGGCAAGTTCGCCCAGACCAACCAATTCAAAGCCCGCGGCTAAATTGTGTTGATGAAGTTGATGACGTTTGGCATTGTCCTGATCGGTAATCCCGCGTAACAGTGCCGCACTGACACAAACCGGCAAACGAATCGACAGTTTTTGCCATTCCGATTTTAACTGTCGCTGATCATCGGGTAGCCATTGTAAATCGTTAGCGACCATAACAGCGTCCTGATAGAAGAACACCCGGAAATCTTCATTCTTGCTCTGCAAGGCTTGAGCCAGACCCAACGCATGCCAGGCATGAATTGAGGTTGGCGCGGAGGTAATTAGTAATAAGGTACTCATCAAAATTCACTAATGAAATGTTCCCGCAACACAGGGGGCATTCAGACTTCATAAGAAAAAGGTAGTATACAATGATTTTAGTGACTGGTGGTTTAGGCTTTATAGGCTCGCATATTGCATTAAGTCTGATGGCTCAAGGGCAAGAAGTCATTATTGTCGACAATTTATCCAATGCCAATTTACAAACCTTAGAACGACTTGAATATATTTCGGGCATGTATGTGCCTTTTGCCAAAATTGATATTCGTAACACCCCGGCCTTAAATAAAGTCTTTGAACAGTATTCGGTCGATGCAGTGGTGCATACGGCCAGCTTTAAATCGCTGGAAGAATCGGTCCTGAAACCGCTTGAATATTATAATGATAATGTCAGCTGTATCATGAGTTTGCTGCGTGCCATGCAGCGTACCGGGGTACGTGTGCTGGCGCATTTATCCAGCTTAACCGTGTATGGTCAATCCAGCCTGCAACTGAAAGAAGATCTGCCATTTCAGTATGCCTATCCGAATCCGTATATCAAATCTCAGCAGATGGCTGAGGAAATTATTCAGGATACCTTTAAAATTGACAATGAATGGAAAATTGCCTTATTGCGTTTGGGTAATATTGCCGGTGCCTTTGAACATGGGGTACTGGGTGAGATGGTACCGCCACTGCCAAAAAATATTGTACCCCTGGCGATGCAGGTCGGGGCGCGGCAACGCGAATTTATCGAGCTGCGCAAGCAGGCCCAAACTGAAGACAAGACTGTAGAGCGTAGTTTCCTGCATGTACTGGATTGTTGTGAGGCCGTATCTTTAACCCTGCAATGGCTATTCCAGCAACAGCATGTTTGTGAAGCCTTTAATATTGCCGGCGAGGCGATTTCGATCCAGCAACTGTTAAATGAAATTTCGAGCGTCACCGGCACTGAAATTAAAACGGTCGATGCTGATGTATATCCCTATGCCGAACTGGATCAGGTCGCGGCCGATATTAGTAAAGCCAAAGAGGTACTGGGCTGGCAGCCGAAACGCTCGATTCAGCAGATGCTGGAAGATGAATGGCGCTTTTATCAGCACACCTTGCGCGGGCAATGATAAATTTAATCATGATAATAATTATCATTTACAATTTTATCCGCCTGACCTAAGATGACTATATTCGCCATAGCCGCTGCCTCAGGGCAGCGTTATAACAGCATTGAGAACAGCAAGAATAGATAGAGGTTGAGTATGCAAACACGTATCGAACACGACACCATGGGAGAAGTTGAAGTCCCGAGTGAGGCCATGTGGGGTGCACAGACTCAGCGCAGCTTACAGAATTTTAAAATCGGGCAGGAACGTTTACCTCGTCCCATGATTCGCGCCATGGGCTTAGTGAAAAAAGCCGCGGCCATGACCAATGCAGAACTGAACCAGATTCCTCAAGAGCTGTCGCACTATATTGTTGATGCAGCTGAAGAAGTGATTGAAGGCAAATGGGATAGCCAGTTTCCGCTGGTGGTGTGGCAGACCGGTTCGGGCACGCAAAGTAATATGAACTGTAATGAAGTGATTGCCAATATTGCCAACCAGAAACTTGGAAATCCGCTGGGCGCGCAAAAGCCGGTTCATCCGAATGACCATGTGAACCGCGCCCAATCAACCAACGATTCTTTCCCGACCGCGATTCATGTCGCCGCCAGTTTACAGATTAATGAGCTGTTAATTCCGGCAGTGACCCGTTTAAGAGATACCTTGCAGGCCAAAAGCGACGCCTTTGCCGATATTGTGAAAATTGGCCGTACCCATTTACAGGACGCAACGCCTTTAACCTTAGGGCAGGAATTTAGCGGCTATGTCTCGCAGCTCGATCATGGTTTGAAACGTTTGCATCAGGCCCTGGACGGTTTATATGAACTGCCGTTGGGCGGTACCGCTGTCGGTACCGGTTTAAATGCCCATCCGGACTATGCGGAAAAAGCCGCACAGCAACTGGCCAGCCTGACCGGTTTGGCTTTCGTTACTGCGCCGAACAAGTTTGAAGCTCTGGCTGGACGTGATGCTGCAGTATTTGCTTCCGGTGCCTTAAAAACTCTGGCCGTGAGCTTAAATAAAATTGCCAATGACATACGCTGGCTGGCCAGTGGGCCGCGCTGTGGTTTTGGTGAAATCCGCATTCCGGAAAATGAACCGGGTTCAAGCATTATGCCGGGCAAGGTCAATCCGACCCAGAGTGAAGCCATGACCATGGTGGTGGCGCAAGTGCTGGGTAATGATACGACAATTAATGTGGCTGGGGCTTCAGGGAATTTCGAGCTAAACGTATTTATGCCAGTGATTGCCTATAACCTGTTACAGTCGATTCAGTTATTGGGAGATGCCTGCAACAGCTTTAACGATCACTGCGCTGTCGGAATTGAGCCGAACCGTGACAAGATTGATCATTTCCTGCATAACTCGTTGATGTTGGTGACGGCACTGAATCCGGTAATTGGTTATGAAAATGCCGCCAAAGTCGCGAAAACGGCCTATAAAGAAGGGAAAACCTTAAAACAGGTGGCGGTGGAGCTGAATCTGGTCACTGCTGAACAGTTTGATGACGTGGTACGACCAGAAAATATGGTTTCACCGAATGCGAAATAAGTGTTGCATCTACCGGGATGGAAAAGTAGCAGCCATCCCGGTGGGCTAAAAAATCTTGCTTCATCACAACTATTTTTCCATCAGAACCTGTGCATGAAAGTGCAAAGTACCTATAAAAGAAAACCCAACATATGGATTGCTATATGCTGGGTTAGTTTGCGCTACTTAGTTATTACAGGCCATCTTCTCGTTTTTAATGACCTTGACTGCATCATAAGCCCTGAATGTGACAATAAAAAGAATTGCTAAAATTCTGGAAAAGAAATGTGAAGTATCTAGCAAAAATTGGATCTAAATACCACATAGATATTTAAAATTTATGAAATTATTATGATTTAATTTAGGAAAATGAATATAATTCAGGCCGCTGGGAAGCGTATCTCATTTCTTTATTGACTCTTTTGAAACTCTTTTTGCTTATGAATTTTAAATTATTGGGGGCTGCGGCTCTATTGGCGGGTTTAACCAAAACTGTAGTGGCAATGCCGTTTGATCCTTTAATCGGGACATGGAAAGTGATTGATGATCGAACCGGGTATTATGTGTCGGAAATTGTGATTCGTAAAAACTCCAAAACACAGCAGTATAGTGCAGTAGTGAGCAAGCATTATCCGGCGGCGGGAGCGGTGAATCCGGACGTTTGTGGCAAATGTGAAGGGGCTTTAAAGAACCAGCCGATTTTTGGTATGGAAGTGCTGAAAGGCATGACCGGCAACCATAAGCAGTTTAAGCAAGGTCAATGGCTGAATACCCAGGATGGCCGGACCTATACCATTGAAGCGCAATTGAATGATGCTAAAGACCAGATGAAAGTATTTGGTAAAGCGCAACAGAGCAATACAACCAGTGCCATGACCTGGAAAAAGCTCTAATGACCTCTGGTTGTTGAGCGGGTTCTAAAAACCATTTAACTTCGTGTTAGATGGTTTTTCTTTTTTAAGAATCTAAGAATTCAAAATATTTCAATTCCCCCATTTTTCTTCCTCTCAATTGAGTTGCTGCATTTTCTCGATCTGCCAGAAAAACCAGAATAATTTTTTAAATAGACATAAGGTTATGTTATAGCATAACACTTTTTAAAAGGGGGCTCGCATGAAATACAGCACACTCATGACTTTAATTTTATTGGCGATGCAACAGGCACAGGCTGAAGAGCCGATTACAATTCTGGAACCACTTATTTTTCAGGGGGATGATACTGACAAGAATCTGAATATTGCACTTAAAGAACGTATTGAAACAGCCAATACCTTGGGCGATGCTGTTAAACATATGTCTGGCGTGCAAAGTAGCGCATTCGGTCCCAATTCGGGGGCACCAGTGATACGCAGTTTGAGCGGTCATCGGGTCGGGATTCTGGAGAATGGTCAGGCGATCAATGGAATGAATGCTATCAGCGGTGATATTAATATTCCATTTGATCCACTATTTACTAAAAGCGTGACCGTACATAAAGGGACCAATACTGTACGTTATGGCGGACAGGCGATTGGTGGTTATGTGGATATCGATTCGGGCATCATCTCAAAAACGCTGGAAGAGAAAAGTGCCAATGTCGATGTGGTATATAAAAAGGGCTTTAACGATTTTAGCGGGCATGGTATTCGCATTAATGTCAATAATCAGGAAAATCTGAGCACCAATATCCAGTTTTCTACCCAACAGATTTCATCTTATAAAATTCCCGGAAAGAGCAAAGCAGCCGTCTGTGATACAGCGATTTTCTCGGAGCGAGGCGGGATTGATTCTGCTTTGGCAAGCGCCTGCCAGCGCGATGCCAGAATTGAACAGATCTTTAATAAGGCACATCATCAATATTTAAATAAGCATGTTTTAGAAGATATCGCGCAGAATCCTCAGCATTTTTATGATTATTATGATGGCTTGGAGTCGGCCAAATATACGGATCAAGCGGTTTTAACCCGCTATGTGAATGGTGCCTACCGGGAATTTGTCAATGATCCCAACCCGGATTATGTGCCCAATACACCAAAATATGTAGAAAGCCAAACCAATCAGGATGTTACGCCCAATTATCAGAAAAAACTGGGCAATAGCTATGCCAGAAATGAAAATATAGCAATCGGGAGTACTTACTTTTTAGACAATGGCTATATCGGAATTAGTGCCGATTATAAAACCAGTGATTATGGTGTGCCGGGTTTCTCAATGGAAAATAAATCTTTCCAGAGCGCTTATGAAGATGGCTTGCCGGTTACGGTGCAGATTAAACAGAACCGTTTTGCGGTTGATGCGTTACTCAGAGACCCACTGCCTGTACTTGATCATCTCCAAATTCAGGCATCAAAATTATCCAATCGCTCGGGTGAATATATTGGTGCAAGCAAAGCCAATGAATATCAGTTTGATAGCCATGCTGCCGAACTGGTACTAAAGCAGATGCCTTATAAAAATTTGAGCGGTGAAATTGGCACTGCTTTGAATGTACGTGATGTTAAGGGTTCAGGAACACAGCGCTATCTCCCTAATGTCAAAACCACGACCCAGGCGGTATTTATCCAGGAAAAATTGGATTGGGAGCGGTTTTCAGTGGATGCCGGTTATCGTCATGAGAACGTTCAGCATGAGATTCAGGATCAGAGTTTTAAACTGGCGCGTAATGCGGCCAATAGCACCCTACAAAATAAATCCTTTGACCTAAATAGTTTTTATGTCGGTTCGAATTTTAAAGCGACTGATTATCTGGACTTTAGGCTGCAATATTCCAAGTCAGAACGGGCTCCTGAAATTAATGAACTGTATGCCAGCAATCCGCATTATTCGGTTATGACGCAGGAGGAAGGCAATCAGGCATTGAACAAAGAAAAAATGCAGGGGCTGGAATTAATCACGCATGTGAGCTGGGATGCTGCGAATATCGCTGTAGCTTTATATCAAATGGATTTTGAAGATTATTTTTATTTGTCGCATTCCGGTTCATCCATGAGAAACCGTTTACCGCTGAAGTACTGGAAGCAAACCGATACTAAAGTGAATGGTTTTGAGGTGGATATGAACTACACTTTTGATTTAGACCATTTTGGTGAGGTACAGGTCGGTGGTTTTGCCGATCTGGTTAAAAATAAGGCCACCAATCCGGAAAGTTTACGTTTAAGTAATGATGGTGTGTATTTGCCGAATATGCCGACCAATCGTTATGGTGCCCACATTGAATGGACACGCGCAGATTGGTCAGCGCGTCTGGCAAGTATTTATTATGATCAACCGCGATATTTAGGAAAAAATGTGTCAGAGGAAGTGCCATTACCGGCATATAACCTGATGGATCTGGATATTCGTAAAAAAGTGACTTTAAAAAATGCCAGTTTTGATGTGTTTATGAATGGATCAAACCTGCTGGATGAAGAGGCACGTCCACATAATTCGCCCCTGAAATATATTGCGCCGTTACCGGGCCGCGCTTTTCAGCTGGGTGTGACCATGCATCTTTAAGGGTGGGATGATCTGAATATTTTCCTTGAATACATTGGTAGGTGGACTGCTTGATGTATTGAGATGGAGACATTAGATATTCAGGTTAGGCCTCTTGAAGATGCTTAATCTGAATATTGAGGAGAAGCGAGCTATTGAATTATATGCGAGAAGCAATTGAATATAATAATTCTTGACGCAGGTCGGCATTGGTCTCTAAATCAAATAAGGTTTTATAAAATTGTTGATCTGTTTCATTTTTTTGATGATCCACAATTTTTTTAAGCTGGTATCGGTATTCAATATGCCCTGCATGAAATATATTTACGTTAAATCCCCATAATATTTGTGTGTAGTTCGGGGCAGATGAATCTAATTTATTTAATTCATGTTGATAAAGAGATGCAGCAGCTGAGTAGCAATCTTTAATTAAAGAAGAAGGCTTATTTAGTGTTTCCATTAACATACATTGAAAGTTTTTTATGTTAGGTTGTTTGTTTTGAGCCAAAATTTCTTCTGTTAATGTATAGGCTTTCTCAATATCTCCAATTCTAAGGTACGAATTCATTAAAAGCCGATAACGTTCTTTTTCAAGATTGATTTGCTTCAACTTGGGAATAATAGATTTAAGTTTCTTTAAGGTTTCTGTTTCATCATCAATATTTTGAAATTCTAAAATTATAGAGTTGTATTCTTCGATAATGAGTTTACTTTCAGAACTGAGTTCTGGACTAGCTTTTGAACCAGAAGTGTTCTCAATATAATTATTAGAAGGACTGTTACAGGCAGTTGTTAAACTGAGTGTTGTAAAAGATATGAATAGTGGAAGGATAATATTTTTCATAAAGAGATTATCTTCGGTAAAAGTGAATTTATGTTTTTTATAAGAAGAGATTAGGTTCACAAAACCAGCTTTGTCATTAGGTTTGCAGTATAGCTCAACTCCGGTTTAACAACTATGCGTTGAATATTGGGTTTGGGTGGTTTTTCTTAAATTGCACTTTACAATGACAGCGAGGCAGTCGATTCGAGGTTGAGGATGCCTCCGAGTTTTGAATACTATTAAACTTATCTTAAAATTATAATAATTTTCTATTAATAATTCATTTAAAACGGCTTGGGTTGGCTAATTTTTGGCATAAAATATGTAATATTATGCAAATATATAAATTATAAATTTATATATAATTTTCAGCAGAATCTATCGCTGTAGTTTCTTTTTTTACTGCCTCCTCCTCTAGGGAGGCATTTTTTTTGAGGAGAAAATTATGCTCCATCTTCTATTCACTTTATTTGGCCTGCATGAGGTGACTGAAATCGACTACCTGCTCGATGAAGAAGAGAATGAAACGTGTAGCAATGGTTTAGATCAAGAGTATTAACAGCGCTCATCCCTATTGCTTCTTTCTCTTGGTCAAGACCTAAAAAGCTCAACCCACTGGTGGGCTTTTTTATGGCTTTATACATTGCTCCGGAAATTACAATCTGTACAAAAAATGATCAAAATTGAATGTGAAAGCTACAAATTTGAATGATAGTTTAAATCCAGATCTTCCAATAGGTGAGGTGAGCAATGAAACTATTAGCTTTGATTGGTGTAGGACTTGCAGCAAGTTATTGTTATATCAATATTAAGAACAAAAACTTAAATCTATCCAATACGGATTTCGATGAAAGCATCCACAAAGTCGTTATTCAGGACTTCTGGGTTTAGTGGGTAATTTTTTATTTAGATTATCGAAATGAGATAATTTAAATGAATGTTAATTTTTATGAATGTCATATTATGACAACTTGTAAAATTTCTATTTATATAAAATTTGTATCAGGGCTAACTTCTGATTTTCTCCCAACGCCGTCCTCCAGAACAGGAGGCAGATTATTAAGAGTAGAATATTATGATCCAGTTCCTTCTTTGTCTGTTTAGCTTTCATGGCGCAACTGAAGTCGAATACACGGGTGATGATGAAGAAATTCGGCGCTGTCAGGATTGTCTAAAAGAGCGTGAATAGGCGCTATACCCGCATCCATAGAGCATAGAAAAATTGCCGGCTTGGCTTAGAACGGATCTTTTTTGACTTTTTTAATTTCAAGGGTAATCAAGATTGATGCAAAAACAAGCAGTCCGCCAATGATCAATAATAATGAATCATTTGCCTTGAATCCAACCCAGAAACTCAGGCCACTGCTGACTACACAGCTTAACAGTAGAACAATTAAAATTCCGTATTTCACGATACATCTCACATTAATTTTTTTAAGCCCGTGATGATATACCTGTACTATGAACCGCTTGTGAAAGGAAAAAATATAGGTATAACTAGAGGGTCACGCTATACGCAGTGTTGTGATCGCTGGGAGATGAGAAGGTTTTTTTGATGCTTACTCGATGCTTAAGTCAACACACGCCAGGCGTTCACGATGCAGAGGATGATTAATGAAAGGCAAAGGTAGAACACAAACTCGCTGCTCGTCGCGCTGGCCTGATCAAGCCTGTAGTAATAGAGAATAAAAACTAAAAATAGGATCGCAATAAGAAAAAGCATCGTTATTTTTTAAGTCTGAGATATCTCAGCATAATAGATGAGAGTGCATTGAAGGCAAAACAGTGTGTCATTTTAATATGGAGTATTCGTGCTTATTGAACTACTAACTACTAACTAGATGTTGATTAATATAAGATTCAAACTCAAGAACCCAATAAAGAAAAGAACCATCTACTAGCCCCGAATCAAAGTTTTTAAAAAGTTAAAAGCCTTCGAACCGTTTAAAGTCATCTTTCCAGATTGAAGAATTTTAGAGCTAAAGCCGTCCTCATGTAGACGCATGGCTTAAATAACATTGAATAAGATGTCATAATTGCTAAAATGCGATTCGTTTTTTATTACAGTTTTACAAGCTAAGAAATAAAGCTTTGTAAAACAGCAATCTATCTAGGAAAATTTTCAATGCTTGATATCTATTTAACGGATGTTCAGAAAAAGGTGCAATTTACCGATTATCCGGGTGAGCATCCTGTTAAATTTATTTTAAATTTTAAGAAAATTTTCCCAAGTGTGATGGAGCTGCTGCTGCCGGTGCTGCCTGAAAATGAAAACCTGGAAGACATGACCTGGGAATCAACCACGGCAGATCTGGAATTGTTTAAATTGCTGCTCAGTGGTTGGGGCCTGATTGAGCTGCGTTTAAATGCTATTGCGAAATATAAAGATCGCGCTTTTGCAGACCGTTTGGTGAAGCAAGCACAGCAAAAACGTCAGGACTATAAAAAATCACAAAGCCAATTGGCGACGGTAGAGCTGGACTATCTGTTTATGCATGAAGTTCATGCGCAAATTGATGCAGAACTGGTCGAGCTGGGTGAAAAATTCTATTTACCGACCCTACGTGAATTGTGGCAGGGTAAAGTGGCGGCCAATGTCTTGAATGCACAATTCTAAACGGCATCTGCATTCTAGAAGTATATAAAAAATCCCCATGTAAAACTACATGGGGATTTTCTTTAGGAGGTAGATATTTAAAACCTGCTTTCCATCATCCGGTTTTAAAACCAGTCACTGTGCATCGACAGGCAGGTATCATCAAATTCACTCAGTAATTTGGCCTGATGTTCAATTTCCGGTAATTCCCAGCGAATGAAATAGCGCGCCGCTTGCAACTTGCCTGCTAAAAATTGCTGATCTTCTGCCAACTCAGACTGGCCAAACTGCTGTTGCGCCTTGTTGGCCATATCCAGCCATAACCAGGAAATAATCACTTTAGCCATCATATCTAAATACAGGGCAGAATTGGCCAAAGCCTCATTGGTTTGACCTTGCATAAGCGCCTGTCCCAGTTTTTGTGTGGTGCTTTGTACCGTAGCCAGATGTTTGCAGAATTTGCTGGACAGATCCAGAATGGCCGGATGCTGAATCTGTTCCAGCGTGGTGTTGATGCGTTGCATTAGCAGATTTAAGCCTTTGCCATTGTGCTGCCATAATTTACGCCCGAGTAAATCCAGTGACTGAATACCAAAAGTGCCTTCATGAATCGGATTTAAGCGGTTATCCCGATAATACTGTTCTACCGGATAATCACGGGTATAGCCGGCACCACCGAGCACCTGAATTGCCAGATCATTGGCTTTCGGGCCATAGGCAGAGGGGAAGGACTTGACCACAGGCGTGATCAGATCGAGCAGAATGGCGCTATCTTCCAAGCCACCCGCCTGATGTTCATCAATCAGTCGTGCGGCAAACAGGCACAGTGCCAAAGCACCTTCTACATAGGCCTTTTGCGCTAATAGCATCCGTTTCACATCGCTATGTTCAATAATATTGACCGGTTTGCTGTCGCTATTTTTTTCACTGGCCAGTCGGCCTTGCGGACGGTTTCTGGCATATTCCAGCGACTCCAAATAACCGCGATAACCAATCATTGCGGCGCCCAGTCCGACACCGACACGCGCCTCGTTCATCATTTTGAACATATATTTCAGGCCCTGACTGGCTTCACCAATCAAATAGCCTAAGCATTGGTTATTTTCACCAAAATTCAGCACAGTCGATGTTGTCCCGCGATAGCCCATTTTATGTAACAGGCCAGCCAGTTTGACATCATTGCGTTCACCCAGCGTGCCATCTTCATTGGTCAGGAATTTCGGCACAATAAACAGGGAAATGCCTTTGACACCTTGTGGCGCATCCTGAATCCGCGCCAGCACCAGATGCACAATATTTTCAGTAATGTCCTGATCACCCCCAGAAATAAACATTTTCTGGCCTTTAATTTTGTAGCTGCCATCAGCTTGTGGAATGGCTTTGGTGGTCAGATCACCCAGAGAGGAACCGACATTCGGCTCGGTCATGGCCATGGTGCCGGAAAAGCGGCCATTGAACATCGACGGGACAAAGGTCTGTTTCTGCTGCTCGGTACCGAAGGCCTGAATCAGATTCGCTGCGGCGGCGGTTAAAAATGAATAAGCCACGGTGGCAGGATTGGCCGACATAAAATAGGCATTGGCAGCCATATTAATCAGTGTGGGAAGCTGCATACCGCCCTGATCATAATCATGCTGGGCACATAACAGACCGGCCTGGGCAAACTGTTGCCAGGCCTGTTTCACTTCGGCAATGGTATGTACCTGTGTACCATCAAAATGCGGTTCTTGCGCATCACCTTTGGCATTGTGCGGGGCAAAATAGTCTGCTGCAATGCCGCGCGCCGTATCTAAAATACTGTCGAAGGTGGCTTTGTCATGTTCCTGATAACGTTCCAGCTGGGTCAGCTGTTCGGCTGAAAATACCTGATAGAGTAAAAAATCCAGATCTTTTTGATTGATGAGTGCGGTCATGGGATGCCGTTACCTGTTTTTATTGATTGCTCTTAGCTTAACAAGACTTGTATTGGCAGATAAATTGTCAATAATGACACTCAAGGAGCTAAAAACGACATTTAGGAAGAAAGCATGAAGCGGGTTTTTATTCTGGCCTATGATGGTGCACTGGCTTCGGCCATAACCGGTGTGGCCGATTTATTCAGTCTGGCCGGCATTAGCTGGAACCGGATTCAGAAACAGGACATCCAGCGTTTGTTTCAGGTGCAGATTGCCTTGCCACAGGGAAAAACGGTGCAATGCAGTAATGGTTTACGCATTGAGGCGCATCTGGCCTATAGTGAAATCCAGCAGGCCGATTTGCTGGTGATTCCGACTTTGGCCGGTTCCATCGAGCAGATTCTGGAAAAAAATCAGTCTCTCATGAATGTTCTGCAACAGGCCGATCAAGCCCAATGCCTGATTGCCGGAAACTGTACCGGGAATTTTTTTCTGGCCGAAGCCGGAATTTTACAGGGCCGCAGTGCCACCACGCATTGGGGTTTTAAAGATCAGTTCCAGCAGCGCTATCCGGAGGTCCATTTGCAGGCGGATCGCCTGATTACCCAGTCCGATCATGTCTATTGTGCCGGTGGCGGGTTGGCCTGGTTCGATTTGGGGCTACATTTAATTGAACGTTTTTATGGCTTTGAAATTGCCATTCAGACGGCCAAATCCTTTGTGCTGGATTTTCGCCGTGACAACCAGTTGTCCTATTCCTTGATGCGTATGAGCAAGCCACATCAGGATGGTTTGGTAAAAGAAATCCAGCATTGGCTGGAGCAGCATTTTAGTGAAAACTTGAATATGGAAGATGTGGCGGCGCGCTTTAATATCAGCCCGCGCACGCTCATTCGCCGTTTTAAAGCAGTGTTAGATGTGGCGCCGAATCAGTATGTGCAGGCTATTCGTATTGAAGCTGCGCAAAAACGGCTGGAAGAAACCGAGCAGCCGATTGACCGGATTATGCAAATGGTGGGCTATGAAGATCCGAGTTCATTCCGGCGTTTATTTCGCAAGAAAACCGGCCTAACCCCAATGGAATACCGCCAGCGCTTTGGCCGGCGGTTTTAAGCGTGTTGCTTTCGTTAGCGTGATAACTGTGGCTGCACCTGCTGAGCATGACGACCATGTAGCAGATAATACAGGCCTAAACACAACAGCGCGGCGATGGCACTATAGAAATACATCTGCGCATAACTAACCGATTTCAGCGCGATTCCGATCAAATACGGCCCGAAGCCCAGCCCTGCATCCAGACAGATAAAATAGGTCGAGGTCGCCAGTCCCATACGTTCCAGTGAGGTACTTTTGACCGCAATAGTCTGACAGACCGATTGAATATTGCCATAGCCCAGACCGAGCAAGCCGGCACAAAGCAGTAGCATACTGGAGTTATGCGCCTGACTTAGTAAAAACAGGGCAATCGCCATCACAATAAAGGCGGGATACATAATGATATTTTCACCTTTACGATCCATAAGCCGCCCGGTAAACGGACGCGAAAACAAAATGGCGATTGCATACATTAAAAAGAATAAGGACGCGGCTTCGACCAGATCAATTTCCTTGGCGTAAAAGTTAATAAATGACAGCACGCCGGAATAACAGATGGAAGCAAACAGCATAATCAGGGAAATGGGCAGCGCATTCTTTTCCAGATACTGGGTCCAGAAGCCAAAACCTTTGCCTGCTGTCGCGGTGGCTGCAGGTTTAGGCTGCGCCAGGTTCGGCATCCGGATAAAACAGGCCACTACCAGACAGCCCAGCGCCAAGAAACTGGATAAGCTAAAAATCGTCTGATAACTGGTGTGCAGCATCATCCAGATCGCGACAAAAGGACCAATCGCCGTACCCAGGGTGCTGCTCATGCTGTAATAGCCAATACCTTCACCACGGCGGGTGGGCGGCAGAGTTTGTGCGATGACTGTGCCGAGTACGGTAGAGGCGACTCCCATCATAAAGCCATGAATAAAACGGATGCCGAGCAGGGCAGTCACCCCCATCTCTATAAAATAGCCTAAGGAAAGCAGCAAGAAACCGGCCAGCCCAAAAAGCAGGGTGCTACGATAACCGAAACGCTGTAGGCATTTGCCAATCAGCAGACGGCCAAATAAGGTGCCGACAATAAACAGTCCTGAAATTAAACCGGCTTCGGCAATGCTGGCATTTAATTCCGCCACGGCATAACCGACAATCACAATCACCAATAGATAAAAAATCAGTACCAGTTGAAAATTGATCAGGCCGACCAGGATAAAGTTTCTGGTCCATAGCGGTGCTTGTGCTGAACTCATTTGTCTTCACCTTGTAGGGTCGGTTGTAACTGTTCACTCAGCTGATTAAGGATCTCGCGGGTATGGGCGATGTCCGTAACTGTAAAAGACTGCAGCAGCTGTTGTTCAAACTGATCAATCTGGGTGGAACAATGCTTGAAAAGTTCCTGCCCGTGAGAGCTAAAAGTCAGGCATTTCTGCCGTTTATCACTACTTTCAAGTTGCTGAATTAAACCTAAGTCCAGCAACACCCGGATACGTTTGGTGATGCTCGGTTTGGACACCTTTAAATAGGCGGCAATATCTACCTGGGTACATTGCTGTTTTAAATGAATGACATATAACACCTGCCACAAGGAATAATTAAGCTGATGCGGCAATAACAGGGTATTGACTTCATCGCTGAACAGACGTGCACAGCGTAATAAAGCGGTACGAAATTTTAAGGGAGAGCTTGGCATAAAAAAATAGTTAACCAGGGTAACTAAAACAAAGTCAATGTACGCCTGTTCGGAATTTTTTTCAAGTAGGGAAGCCAGCGAAGGATTCAAAAAAACAGATGATAAAAGATGAGGGGGCAACGTGTATTGCTATAGATTTGTTAAGCAGCGTTAAGGTCAATCAACTGAACTACAAAAATTCCTCTCATCCAGTCCTGTCTATCCAGCTGATAAACCGCAAGAATAAAAAATCAGCGCTTCTATCTTCCAAAAAAACTCATCAGTTGCAGAAATTACTCGCTTAAAGATTCTTGATCAAAAGCCTACACAAGGCCTATACAACTTTGTCCTATGCTGAAGCGCGATGAGAAAAATTCAAAACGCTATATTTAAAACTCTACACCCTGAGCGCAGCTCGACCTTTTGAAAGGTGGCATGATGACCCTCGGTTTTACCGCGCTGGAACTGGCCCGGATTCAGTTTGCCTTTACAGTTTCGTTTCATATCATTTTTCCGGCCATTTCCATTGGTCTGGCCAGTTTTCTGGCGATTCTGGAATGGCGCTGGTTACGCAGTCGTAATCCGATTTATCAGGACCTGTTTAAATTCTGGGTCAAGATTTTTGCGGTTGCCTTTGCCATGGGGGTGGTTTCTGGCATTGTCATGAGCTATCAGTTTGGCACCAACTGGAGTGAATTTTCCCGTATCGCCGGCAGTGTCACCGGACCATTATTGGCCTATGAAGTGCTCACCGCTTTCTTTTTGGAAGCGGGTTTTCTCGGCATCATGCTGTTTGGTTGGGGACGGGTGGGACCTAAAGCACATTTTTTCTCGACTTTAATGGTCGCAATTGGCACCTGTATTTCCATGTTCTGGATTTTATCAGCCAATAGCTGGATGCAAACTCCGCAAGGTTTCAGCATCGAAAATGGCATTCTGGTGCCACAGGACTGGTGGGCCATTGTCTTTAATCCGTCATTCCTGTATCGGCTGGCGCATATGGCCATTGCTGCCTTTTTGGTCTCTGCTTTGCTGGTGGCTGCCACGGCCGCTTGGCATTTACTTAAAGGCCGTCGGGATGCATTGGTAAAAACCTCGTTTTCAATGGCCTTGTGGCTGATGCTGATCTTAACTCCCTTACAGGTGCTGGTGGGCGATTTACATGGCTTGAATACCCTGCAACATCAACCAGCCAAACTGGCAGCGATGGAAGGGCATTGGGATACCAATCATGAGAAAGGCATGCCGCTGTATCTGTTTGGTATTCCCGATATGCAGGCCGAAGAAACCAAATATGCACTGGCGATTCCCAATTTAGGCAGCGTAATTCTGACCCATTCGCTAGATGGCACCGTCACTGGCTTAAAAGAATTTGCCCCGGAAGATCGGCCCAATTCGACCATTGTGTTCTGGAGTTTCCGGATTATGGTCGGCTTAGGCGTGTTGATGCTAATTTTGGCGCTGTGGGGATTGTGGCTACGTAAACGGCAGCGTTTATATGAACATCGTCGTTTTCAGCGTTTTGCCCTGTGGATGGGGCCCTCCGGTTTTATTGCCTTATTGGCCGGTTGGTTTACCACAGAAGTCGGCCGCCAGCCATGGGTGGTCTATGGGGTGTTACGTACCGAAGATGCCTTATCGCCAGTGTCTGCAGAGCAGGTTGGCCTGAGCTTGATGATTTTTGTACTGGTGTATTTTGTGGTGTTCGGGATGGGCATTTATTACATGCTCAGACTGATGCACAAAGGGCCGGAACTGATTCATTCAGCGCCATCATCAGCCTCTGATGCTGAGCTTACTCAAGCCTCCAGACGGCCATTAAGCAGTGTCACCGAGCGGCTTAACCCGCCCACCGAGCGTCCCAAACAGGAGCAGGAGCCATGATGGATTTATCTTTGCTGTGGATTGGAATTATTGCCTTCGCGGTGCTGATGTATGTGGTGTTAGATGGCTTTGATTTGGGTATCGGGATTTTATTTCCATTTTTTCCCGAGCAGGCAGAGCGGGATGTGATGATGAATACCGTCGCGCCAATTTGGGATGGCAATGAAACCTGGATGGTGCTGGGAGGCGCCAGCCTGTTTGCTGCTTTTCCCTTGGCCTATGCCACGGTACTTTCGGCCCTGTATTTACCGGTCATTTTAATAGTGATTGCCTTAATTTTTCGCGGTGTTGCCTTTGAGTTTCGTTTTAAGGCCAACAGCAGCAAACACTGGTGGGACAAAGCTTTTATTGGTGGCTCTGTTTTTAGCAGCTTTTTACAAGGCGTAATTTTAGGCGCTTATATTCAGGGTATTCGTACCGAGCAGGGGGTATATGCGGGCCATGGCTTGGACTGGTTAACGCCGTTTAGCCTGTTTACTGGTGCTGGCGTGGTAATGTTGTACGCCACTTTAGGTTGTGGCTGGCTCATTTTTAAAACCGATCAGGCGCTACAGCAGCGTATGTACCGTTTAATGCCGAAGATGCTGATCGGCCTATTGATTGTTTTAGCAGCCGTCAGTATTTATACCCCGATAACCCAGCCGCACATTGCCGAGCGCTGGTTTAGTCTGCCGCAGCTGCTGTATTTCTCTCCGGTGCCGATACTGGTGCTGATCTTTACTTATCTGGCTTTAAAAGCCTGCCGGCAACAGCAACAGTTTCGCCCATTTTTGTATACGCTGGCCTTGGTATTTCTGGCCTATAGCGGTTTTTTAATCAGCTTATGGCCTTATATTATTCCGCCCTCGGTCAGCTTCTGGCAGGCTGCTGCACCGGAAAGCAGTCAGCGTTTTACTCTCATTGGCGCGCTGATTTTAATTCCGATTATTCTAGGTTATAGCGCGATGTCCTATTGGATTTTTCGCCATAAAGTCCGGGTCGGGGATGATGGCTATCATTAAAGAAAATCGACATGAAGCACATCATTATAGGTCAGTTATTCCCTTAGTCATCAAGGAGCCGCAATGAAACGTACACAGCTGCTGTGGTTTATTGGTCTCTGGCTGGCCGGCTTTGTGGCTTTGGCGCTGATTGCCGGGGCTTTTCGTTTGCTGGTGCAATGGGCTTATTAAGCTGAATCATCTTCGGACTTTAAAAATCCACCTGAGCATTTTATTTACGGTTCTGTTTGCGATAGACACTTGGCCGCACCGGGCGGCTACTTTTCCAGAGGCCTTTTTTCCGTGCTCTGGCCTGAGTCTGTAAGGCACGCATATGCGCTAGCTGCTTGCGATCACGAATATAATCTTCATAGACCCAGGCGGCGCCACGTTTGACCAGTTCTTCATTGACATTTTTACGGTAGCGATAAATCACCCCGACATGGCGGCCATAGCGATCAATATCGGTAATTTTGACTCGCACCACCTTCTGGTGCAGCATAGTTTTGACCAGACGCCGGGTTTCCGGACCATAACTTTGGCTCGATTCTGGCGCATCAATATAGGCAAAGCGGATACGGGTTTCTGAACGTCTTAAATTAAAACGGTACAGGGTGAGGGTATCGCCATCGCTGACCGCAGTGACCCGCGCCCAATAGGTTTTGCCTTTTTTAAAAGGTCGAAACAGTTGCTGCACAAAGCGGGAAATCTTACCCAACAGCATAAACGCAACAAGACAGCATCCAGCGGCCAATGCCAGCAGCCAGAAAGGGGAGAGTTCAGTCAACATAGACGCTTTTAATTCAGCTGAACAGACCAGCCAGCTGTAAACCGTGAAAAATAAAAGTGCTAGTGTAAAAGAAATGGCGCAATTCGCCGGTCGATTAAATCGCCAATCAGCCGGTTTTTAACAAATCAGCTACGCTGCGATGGCTGATTTGGCAAGGGATTGAGCGATATTGGGATTTGATGACAATCAAAAACCTTAAATTTGAGTGATCTAAATAGCCTAAGCAAAAATTTTAGAAATTTCCGCTCTTAAAAATGCATGACGTGCATTCTCCTGCATCTCCTTATACCAGAACATCCCCAAATCAATTTGCGGCAGGTCGACAGGCGATTCAAAAATATGCAGCTTCGGGTCAATATGTAAATGTCGCAAAATACTTTCCGGAATAGTCAGTATCGCGGTGTCATGCTGCGCCAGAATTTGCAGGGCAGTGGAATAATGCTGACAGCGTAATAATAGGGTTCGAGACAGCTGATTGCGCTTTAAATAAATATCTTCCAGCAGCAGACCACTACGGCGTGAAGAAACACCAATATGCGGCGCAGACAAATATAATTCTTTATCTATGGATGAACGCTGGCTACAAACCACGAAACGGTCTTGGACCAGCGCCTGAAACTGGATTTTATCGCCCAGCTTGTGTTCCAGATCAATCACAAAATCAATTTGCTGGGTGGCCAGATCATTAATCATGGTTTTACGGTCCAGCTTGCTGCTTAAAAACTGAATCTCCAAGTTCAGCTGCTGAAAGTGCTGCACCAGTTTGGGAAAAATAATCGGTTCAATTTCATCATGTATGGCAATTTTCAGGGTATGTACCATCGCCGGTTCAAACTGCTGTTTTTGCCGGGCAATATGCTGAATAGACAGCAGCGCAGTTTTAATAGTCGGATAAATCTGCTCGGCAAACGGCGTTGGTAACATCTGATGGCCGGTGCGAATAAACAGATCATCCTGTAACTGTAACCTAAGCCTTTGTAAAGCGTGACTGGTCGCCGACTGGCTGATACATAAGAGCTGCGCCGCTTTGGAAATATTTTTTTGTTCAAAAATCGCAATAAACAGCGGGTATAAATTAATATCAATACGATGAAAAGCACCCAGATCCATCGGGCTATTATTATGAATATTGTGCATAGTATTTAATTCAATAAAATCATTTCATGCATAATAATTTTTAGGTTAAGGTGTTGTAAAGCCAATATAACAACAGATTGAGGAAGCTACAGTCATGTTTGAATTGTCAGCACGCGCACAGGATTATCTCGAAAGAACCCAACAGTTTATTCAAACAGAAATTGAACCAAGTGAGGCCGACTTTTGGCAGCAGGTGCATGAACTGAATCAGGGTGGTGACTGGACGCAATGGCAGTGGCCGGCGCAATTAGAAAGTTTAAAAGCCAAAGCCAAAGCCGCGGGACTGTGGAATATGTTTTTGCCTTGTCCTAATTTGGGCCAGGGCCTGTCAGTGCAGGAATATGCACATATTGCCGAATTGTCTGGCCGTAGCCTGATTGCCCCGACCGTATTTAACTGTAACGCGCCAGATAGCGGCAACATGGAAGTGTTATGGCGTTATGGTTCAGAACAGCAAAAACAGCAATGGTTGATGCCGCTGCTCGAAGGCAAAATCCGCTCGGTGTTTTGTATGACTGAACCGGCAGTCGCCTCTTCTGATGCGACCAATATGCAGGCTACGGCGGTGGTAGAAGGCGATGAGATTGTCCTGAACGGGCGTAAATGGTGGTCATCGGGTCTGGGTGATCCGAATGCCAAAATCATTATTTTTATGGCGCATACCCCGGACGAAAGCAAAGACCGTCATCATCAACATTCGATGGTGCTGGTCCCGGTTGATACTGCAGGGGTGAAAATTGAACGTATGTTACCGGTGTTTGGCGATTACGATGCGCCGCATGGGCATGGTGAAGTCAGCTTTGACAATGTCCGCGTGCCAGTGGCCAATTTTATTGGCGGTGCCGGCCAAGGTTTTGAAATTGCCCAGGGCCGTTTAGGACCCGGCCGGATTCATCACTGTATGCGCTGTATCGGCGCAGCAGAAAAATCACTGGAACTGATGATTGACCGCGGCATGAACCGGACTGCCTTTGGCAAGGAAATCCTGAAACTGGGTGGCAACCTGGAGCGTGTGGCCGAAGCGCGTGTGGCAATTGATCAGGCCCGCCTGTTAACACTCTATGCCGCCTATAAAATGGATACTGTAGGCAATATGGCCGCCTTAACAGAAATTTCTGCCATTAAAGTGGTGGCGCCAAGCGTGCTGGAAAAAGTGGTAGATATGGCCATGCAAATCCACGGCGGTGCCGGGCTGTCCCGCGATACGCCATTGACCGGTTTCTTTGCTCAGGCACGTGCCTTACGTTTGGCCGATGGTCCCGATGAAGTGCATAAAGGCATGATTGCCAAACTGGAACTGGCCAAACGTGGCTACAGTACCCGTCGTAAAAAATAAGTGGCAAAACACCAGAAACAGTGTGGGTCTTTACAGCTGAAAATGCTCTAATAGGGCAAGACCTAAAAAAGTGAAAAATCAGGAAAATAACATGTCAGTGATTGATGTTGGCGGTCAGGTTCGTGAAGGCGAGGAACTGGATATTCAGGCGGTAAGCCAGTGGTTAAAGGCGCAAGGGGTTGATGTTCAGGAACCCGTTGAAGTGACCCAATATTCAGGCGGTGCCTCTAACTGGACCTATCGTCTGAACTATCGCAATGCCGATTTAATTTTACGTCGCCCACCTAAAGGCACCAAAGCCAAATCTGCGCATGACATGGCGCGTGAATATCATGTACAAAAAAATCTGGCACCGTATTATCCGGTATTACCGCAGATGGTGGCGCTGTGTCAGGATGAATCTGTGATTGGCTGTGATTTTTATATCATGCAGCGCGTGGAAGGTATTATCTCGCGGGCCAAACTGCCGCCGGAACTGAACTTTGATGAAACCCAGGTTCAGGAACTGTGCATTAATGTGATTGATAAATTAATCGAGCTGCATCAGGTGCCGTATCAGGGCACTGAACTGGAAAAACTCGGTAAAGGTGAGGGCTATTGCCGTCGTCAGGTGGAAGGCTGGGACAGCCGTTATGAAAAAGCCAAAACCCTGAATGTGCCGTCATTTAAATATGTACGTAAATGGCTGCACGAGAATATTCCGGCAGATTCCACCACCTGCATTATTCACAATGACTGGCGTTTTGATAATGTGATTTTAAATCCGCAGCATCCAACCGAAGTGATTGGCGTGCTGGACTGGGAAATGGCAACTCTGGGCGATCCGCTGATGGATCTTGGTTCCGCTTTGGCCTACTGGGTAGAAGAAACCGATAACCAGATTTTTAAAGCCACCCGCCGTCAGCCGACCCATTTAAAAGGCATGTTCACCCGTAAACAGGTGGTCGATTACTATCTGGAAAAAACCGGCCTGCAACCGGAAAACTGGACCTTCTATGAAGTGTTCGGGATTTTCCGTCTGGCGGTGATCGCCCAGCAGATTTACTACCGTTATTATCATAAACAGACCAATAATCCGGCCTTTAAAGATTTCTGGATTGTGATTCATGCCTTGCACATCCGCGCCTTAAAACTGATTGGGCTGCAAAAAATTGAAGCCAATGAGCTGGCACAAAAATATATGGCCAAATTTAAGGAGCTGCTGCCGAAATGACGACCATTTATTTAATCCGTCATGGCCAGGCTTCTTTTGGTGCAGAAAGCTATGACCAGCTTTCGCCGAATGGGGAATTGCAGGCCAAACTGCTGGGGCAGTATTTTGACAATATCTTAAAAGAAGAACCCTATGTGGTGGCCGGCTCCATGCAGCGCCATCAGCAGACTGCACAGATCGCTCTGGCCGAATGTTTCCCTGAAGCTCATCTGGTCACCAATCCGGACTGGAACGAGTTTAATCATCAGCAGGTGTTTGCCCAATACGAACCGCGCTTTAATGAACCGCATTTATTAAAGGCCGATGTAGCCAAAGAGCTTAATCCGCGGGCGTATCTGGCAAAAATTTTTGAAGGTGCCATTGAACGCTGGACTGGCGGTGAATATCACCATGAATATGAAGAATCCTGGCCGCATTTCAAGGCCCGGGTCGAAACCGCCTTGCAAAACCTGTGTGATGAACTGGCCCAAACCAAACCGCGTTACGCGATTGTGTTTACTTCGGGCGGCGTCATTTCGGTTGTTGCTGGAAAAATTCTGGAACTGAATCCTAACCGGACTTTTGCACTGAATTGGGCCATCGCAAATACCAGCATGACCACTTTGCGTCTGGTTGGTAATGAGCCACAACTGTTAAGTCTGAATGAACATCATTTTATAAAAGCACAACATCCAGAATTATTAACCTGGATTTAATCAAGGAATAGACAGATGACCAAAACAATTTTAATTACCGGCGCAAGTTCCGGCATTGGTGCCGGTATGGCCCGCGAATTTGCGCAAAAAGGCTATAACCTGGCCATTTGTGCGCGTCGTATGGAACGTCTGGAAAGCTTAAAACAGGAACTGGAAAGCAAGTACGGCGTGAGCGTGGCCGCAAAAACCTTAGATGTCACCAATTATGATCAGGTATTTGAGGTGTTCCGTGCCTTTAAAGAAGAGCTCGGCACAATTGACCGGATTATTGTCAATGCCGGGGTTGGTGAAGGCCGCCGGATCGGCAAAGGCAACTTTGCGATTAACCGCGCCACGGTTGAAACCAACTTTATTTCAGCGCTGGCACAATGTGAAGCTGCGGTAGAAATTTTCCGTGCCCAAAATTCTGGTCATCTGGTGATGATTTCTTCCATGAGTGCAATGCGTGGTATGCCAAAACATCTGACGGCGTATGGTGCCAGTAAAGCTGGCGTGGCACATCTGGCCGAAGGCATCCGTGCCGAGCTGATTGATACGCCAATTAAAGTTACCACCATTTTCCCGGGCTATATCCGTACCGAAATTAACGAAGGCGCGAAAAAATTACCATTTGAAGTAGATGAACAAACCGGTTCACGCTTACTGGCCGCAGAAATTGAAAAAGCACCGGTAAAAGCCTATGTACCGAAATGGCCATGGTTGCCGCTGGGCTTGGCCATGAAAGTCTTACCATTAAAACTGGTCAATAAACTCGGTTAATCCACATGTATATCAAGTGAAAAGTTCCATTTGGCGCTTTTCACTTTTTATTTTAAATGTTTGTTTTAAATATTTGAAAATTTAAAAATATTTCATAGAAAGATAAAAATAGAGGGCTTATTTTGGTTAAAATAGGCCCGATTTTTTTGAAGATGATCGACAATGCGATGTTTCTGAAGCTTGCAACCTTGGGTTTAATTCCAGCCCTGATTATTCAAGGCCGCTGGGTCAAGAAAAATACCTTAAGACTGGCAGAGCCAGAAGGGGAACGTGAGGGCACGAACGGTCAGGGACAGGCCTTATCCATTTTGATTCTGGGTGATTCAGCCGCTGCCGGCGTTGGCGTTAGCCATCAGGAAGATGCCTTGCTCGGCGCGATTCTGGCCGGACTCACTTCCGAATTTCAGGTCAGCTGGAAACTGCATGCCAAAACAGGCAATACCACGGGGCAGGTCATTCAAAGCGTTCAGCAGCTGGACACTGAAAAGTTTGATGTAGTGGTCACCTCGGTCGGGGTGAATGATGTCACCAAACTGATGCCGGCCGATATCTGGATTCAAAAACAGGCGCAGTTGTATCAACTGATTGCAGCTAAATTTCAGCCACAACTCATCCTTGCAGCAGGTGTACCACCGATGCAGCTTTTCCCGGCTTTACCGAACCCGCTGGCATGGCTGTTTGGCCAATATGCCAAGCAGATGAACCGTGAACTGCATAAATTTATTCAAAAACAGCCAAACATGGACTGGATTGAATATGACATTGCGCAATATCAGCAGATGCAACTGGAAATGGCTGAAGATGGCTTTCATCCGAGTAAAGAAATTTATCAAATATGGGGCAAAGAAGTAACAGTCAAAATTAAACAACGGCTTAAGATGAATAAAGTGAATTGAGTTTGCTGCCTTATGATTGATGATCTTGAAATTGAAACCCATCCCTTTGAGCCTTTTTTACCATCCAATGCCAAATTACTGATGATGGGCAGTTTTCCACCGCCCAAAAACCGCTGGAAAATGGAATTTTATTATCCGAATTATCAGAATGATATGTGGCGGATTTTTGGTATCTGCTTTTTTCAGGATAAAAACTATTTTTTAGACCTGCCGAATAAAAACTTTCAGCTTGAACTGATTCAAAACTTTTTAAAAGATACCGGTATTGCACTGTTTGATACCGCCTACCGGATTAGCCGTTTAAAGGGCAATGCTTCAGATAAATTTCTGCATATTCACACCCCGACCGATTTAAATCGGCTGCTCCAGCAAATGCCGCTGTGCCAGTACATTATGACCACGGGTGATAAAGCCACTGATACCTTGATGGAATCAATGCCGGAAGGCACGCCGAAACCGGTAATTGGCCAATCTTCACAGGCGATCTTTGCTGGTCGAGAGCTGCATTTATACCGTATGCCATCTTCATCTCGCGCCTATCCCTTAGCGGTGGAGAAAAAGGCTGAACTTTATTGCGGTCTGTTTAAGGATGTCGGCCTGCTTTAAAAAAGAGAGGATGTCTTTGGCATCATTGATGGATATTCTACCCATCTAAATGCATGAATATGCACCTCCCGGACCTGGGTGAAATCCGACCAGATCAGCTTGCTGCCGCGTGTCCATTTTAACGGCGCAATTCTACGGCGCACCTGATGCATTTCCTCGGCAGTGGCCGGGCGTAACTCACCAATTTCAGCATATAAACGCACACCCGGATAAGTACGAAATTGACCTGACATCATTGATTTTAGCCAGAACGCGCGGCTACTGTTTACGGCCTGAATACAGGCCTGCGCATTATGTTTGAGATGCGGTTGCAGCGTGGCAGAGTAGGTATCAAAAAAGAAACCGGTGGGAGAGCTGTCGTTTAAAAATAAGGTTCCAATCGGGGTGATATTCGGGATACCTTCTGGACTCACACTGGCGATGGAGCAGTGCATACTGGCGCGCTGCGCCTGCGCAACCACTTGTCGTATTTGCCCCCAGGTTTGAGCATCCATATTCTTGTTCATTTTTATACTCATTTTATAGTTAAAACCAGCATAATAAAGACCAGAACTATTGTTATGCGTGAAAGCGCAACTGCATATTCATCATAAATTGGATTTAAAAATAGAACGAGAGGAAATCTGACGAGCACAGCTCAGAAAAGAGCGAAAAACTTCGCTCTTTTTTCATGTTTCAGCAGTAAAAGCAGAATAAAAGGACTTAAGCTCCGTATTCCACATAATCCCATAAATTCAGGCGGGCTTTAATTTCCTTGCGGATTTGCGGCAACATCGGTAATAAAGTGCCATCAATCCATAAGCTGAGGGCTTGGGTTGAGAGCGGTTGCTGTGCATCATCCACCAGTTGTGCACCTTTGACCATCACCAAGGTTTCCTGTTCAGCCGCAGTTTCTACACCCTTAAACAACACCTGCAATTCAAAACCGGTGTCCTGAATCAGCCATTCCAGTTCCAGCTGAATATTCTCATTCGATTGCAACACTACCTGACCTTCAAGCTGCTCCGAGTCGGACAGGCAATCATGTTCGACCCGCACTTTGGCCAGAAACCACTCTTGCTGGCCCAATTCATTCAGGGTTTTAGTCGGGCTGAGAATATCACTTAATTTAAATTGACGGCTTAAATCAAAAAATTGCATGGGGAGAGATCTAAAAAAAGAAGAAAAATAAAGCGTGAATTTTAAAGTAATGTAGCAGGAGAGTAAAACCTTCTGGCGATAAATACGAAGTGAGAGATCACACAATCTCTCCGGGTATCGGGTTTGCTGCAAACCCATAGAGCAACTCGTATTCAATTATCTTGGTCAATGTATATTTACTGTAATGTGGATGTCATTACATCATCCACTCGATTGGGACATGGGTCATTAAATTCATCACAAAACGCTGGAAACTGGTGGTTTCCGGATCAACCTTGTGCTGAATCACTGAACCATCTTTTTGATAATCCAGCCAGATAATATGTCCTTTCTCATCCAACCCTAGTTCATAGGCAATTTGCGGCAGGTACTGATTCAATGAATCTGAAATTTCATCCTGGAGTTCATCAGATTCCAGCACCAGCCCGACTTCGGTATTTAAAAAAGCCGAGCGCGGATCAAAATTAAAAGAGCCAATAAATACCTTGCCATCAATATCAAAGAATTTGGCATGCAGGCTGGAAGCACTGCGGCCTTTGGCTGGAATCACGTTACCGGTAATAATTTCATACCAGGTACGTTCTTCGCGCTGAATATAACGCTTGAACTCATACAGTCGAATGCCACTGGCCAATAGCTGCGGCCGGTATTGCTGATAGAAGGCATGTACAATCGGTACATCATTGGCCATATACGAGTTGGTCAAAACCCGGATATCAATACCGTTTTCTGCCAGACGGCTCATATAATCGGTACCACGTTGAGTCGGAATAAAATAGGCAGACACCAATTCCAGATGCTGATCGGGCGTGCCCATAATTTGGATCATCTGATGGTAAATCATCTCTTCATCTTTGGCTTTGCCCTGGATTTTTTCTGGCGGGTCAGCCACAAAATGCGCTTTGGCCCAATGATAGGAACGCTGTTTTAAATATTGCGCCACCTGTTGCTCGGCAAAACTGATCCGGCGCTGCACTTCCTGTTCATCCAGTTGCTGGCTGGCATATTTTTCCCGCAGCAAGGTCAAGCTATTACGATGGTATTTATTGCTGTTCTGGTCCATCAGCTGGACCAGATTAAAACTCAGTTCATGGTTCCAGAAAGCACGGAAATTATCGTTGGCTTTTTTGACCGCATTACCGGCAAAGAGAATATCTACATCGGTAAACTGAAAGTCATCACTGGCATCAAAATATTCCCGGCTGATATTGCGGCCACCGGTCACGGCAATCGCGCCATCGGCAATAATCAGTTTGTTGTGCATGCGGTGATTCACTGCCTGCATCCGGAAGGCATAATCCAGTGCCCGAAAATGACGGAATTTATAAGGATTAAACAGGCGAATTTTAAAGTTCGGATGATGGCTGAGTGCCAGCAAGGTATCGTCCAGTTGGGTGCCATTCTGGTCATCAATCAGTAACCGGACCTGTACCCCGCGGTCGGCGGCTTTGAGTAATTCGGCCAGCACTAAATGACCAATTTCGTCATCGGTCCAGATGTAATATTGCAGGTCTAAATGATGTTTGGCGTTATGAATTAAATGTAAACGTGAAGCAATACTGATAAATCCGTCATACAGCGGTAAATAGGCGGTTTGTCCGCGTTGTAGTTGTGCCTGTGCCTCTGGTCGCGGCATCCAGTGTTCAAAATCTGGTTCAATTGGCGCATCCTGCGCAGCATAGTTCTGTTCAAGCGAATTACAACCGGTACATGCCAGAATCAGACAGCACAACCAGATCATGTTGTAATATTTTAATGGCATCATTTTTATGAAGTAGATTTTTACTGATTCATATAGATTATCATGATGTTATAGGTTGAATCTGTTGATAAAAAGCGGTTACTGTAAGACATCTGTTAAAGACGTATCAAAAGGATGATCAATTTCATGAAATCAAGAGCTGCGGTCGCATTTGGTCCGGGTCAACCCCTTGAAATTGTAGAAATAGACGTGGCTCCGCCAAAAGCTGGAGAAGTCTTGGTTAAAATTAGTCATACCGGTGTATGTCATACGGATGCCTTTACCTTGTCAGGTGATGATCCTGAAGGGGTGTTTCCAGCCGTGTTGGGTCATGAAGGCGCGGGTGTGGTGGTGGAAGTCGGTGAAGGTGTGACCAGCCTTAAACCGGGTGATCATGTGATTCCACTGTATACCGCGGAATGTGGTGAATGTCTGTTCTGTCAATCGGGTAAAACCAACCTGTGCGTGGCGGTGCGTGCTACCCAGGGTAAAGGTTTGATGCCAGATGGCACCACCCGTTTTTCATATAATGGTCAGCCCATTTATCATTACATGGGCTGCTCAACTTTCAGTGAATATACTGTGGTGGCCGAAGTGTCACTGGCCAAAATTAACCCCGAAGCCAACCATGAACAGGTGTGCTTGTTGGGCTGTGGCGTAACCACCGGTATTGGTGCGGTGCATAATACTGCCAAAGTACAGGAAGGTGACAGTGTAGCCGTGTTTGGTTTAGGCGGGATTGGTCTGGCCGTGGTGCAAGGTGCGCGTCAGGCCAAAGCCGGCCGTATTATTGCAATTGATACCAACCCGGAAAAATTTGAACTGGCCAAACAGTTTGGTGCGACTGACTGCATTAACCCGAATGATTATGAGCGCCCAATTCAGGAAGTGATTGTTGAAATGACCGGTTGGGGTGTTGATCATTCCTTTGAATGTATCGGCAATGTCAACGTCATGCGTTCCGCGCTGGAATGTGCCCATCGTGGCTGGGGCCAATCGGTGATTATTGGTGTGGCTGGTGCCGGTAAAGAAATCTCGACCCGCCCATTCCAATTGGTGACGGGCCGTAAATGGATGGGCACTGCATTTGGTGGCGTTAAAGGCCGTTCACAATTACCAGGCATGGTCGAGCAGGCCATGAAAGGTGATATTCAGCTGGAGCCTTTTGTTACCCATACCATGCCGTTAGAACAGATTAATGAAGCATTTGACTTAATGCATGAAGGTAAATCAATTCGTAGTGTAATTCATTTCGAGTCGTAATGACCTTATCTAAAAAACACCGGGCTTAGACCCGGTGTTTTTTTGTATCTGCACTCACAGAAACCATCACAACTGATATCTTTTTTCTATCAAAACTGCCCAGTCTCGCTACAAAGTAGAACTAGGCTGCATGCTTAAAGTCAGGAATATGCACAGAAAATTGTATATTTTTAAGCCATTTTAATTACAAAAAGAATATACAAAAACTGGGTATTTTTATTTACCGTGGGTTAAAAATAATTTTTATTGCTCTTATAATACATATTTGTATAGAAGTGTGATCTTATTGGCACTATAAATCGGAAAATGCGATATGAGTCATATTAATCTACTTGAGGTATTAAAAGACAAGTCCAAACAGGTCACGCCTAAACTTGAGAAATCTCCTTTTCAGAAAGACTTTATTCGCGCCATTGAAATGATGCCACAACTGATTTGGGTTAGTTCAGCCGGACATCATCTATATAATTCTAATTTTAAACAGTATCTTGCTTCAGATGAGCAAAGCCTGACTGCTCAAAGCTGGCTGAATGCCATTCACCCGGAAGATGCCGAGCATCTGTGTTTTTTATGGGAAAGTGCGCAAAAAAGTGGTCAGAGTTTTGAAAAAGAATGCCGGATTCGGGATCGCCAGCAGCGCTATCACTGGTTTTTGTTAATTGCCCGAAATTCGCAGCAGCTCGAGGGTTGTGACCAGTGGATGATCAGCTGTACCAATATTCATGACAGTGCGGTGAAATATCGGGAAACCAAAGATACCTTACGTGCCCACACCCATATGCTGGATGTCAGTGTTGACTGTATCAAGATTGTCAAACCGGATGGCTCACTGTCGCATATGAACCGTTCAGGTTGCCAGGCCTTGCTAGGCAAAGAGCGGGAAAAGAACTTCGGCATGAAATGGCTTGACCTGTTACCACCCGAAGCTCGTGAAAAAGGTCAGCAGGCCATTCGTGAGGCGATTAAAGGCAAAAATTCCCGTTTCCCGGGTATGAGCATTAATCAGGATGAAGTGAAATACTGGGACAATATGCTGACCCCAGTGCTGAACGAACACGGCGAAACCACCAGTATTTTATGTGTGTCGCGTGATGTGACCTTGCAAAAAATTGCCGAAGATAAATTAAGACTCAGCAGTGAAGTCGATGATCTGACCAAGCTGATTAACCGCCGAACTTTCCGGAAAAAAACCAAACAGGCAATTCAGGTCGCCAAAGAAACCCGCACATTGGTCGGGGTCATGCTGATTGACCTGGATCATTTTAAAAATATTAACGATACCCTGGGCCATCAGGCCGGCGATCATTTATTAAAAGTATTGTCCAAACGCTTTCAAAAATATATTTCAGAACAGGTCAGTATTGCGCGCCTGGGTGGTGATGAGTTTGCCGTGGTGGTGCATTCGGTTGAAAATGAACAGCAGCTGATTGAACTGGCCAAGAAGTTTGCCAAACTGCTGGATGCACCCATTACCTATAGCGGCCGGGTCATTAACTGCGGCATGAGCATTGGCTGTTCGATGTATCCCAAAGATGCCAGAGAAATTCCCGAACTGATGAAATGTGCCGATACCGCGCTGAATGACCTGAAAGCCGGTGGCCGAGGTGGCATCCGCATGTTTGATCATTCTATGCTGGCGGCGGTCCAGAGCAAGGCAGAGCAGTTGCAGACTGCACGCATGATTATTCGTGAACAGCGGATTGTACCGTTTTATCAGCCGAAAGTGTGTATTGAAACCGGTGAGCTGATTGGCTTTGAGGCTTTATTACGCTGGCAGGATGCACAGCAGCGTTACCGTTATCCGAAAGAGCTGCTAGAAGCCTTTAGCGATTATGAGCTGACTACAAAAATCAGCGAATTGATGCAGCAGGCCATTTTTAGTGATTTGCAAAGCTGGATCAAACAAGGCTTACAGACGGTGCCGGTGTCAATTAATGCCTCGCCGGTGGAATTGATGCGCGATAACTACGCAGAAGTGCTGTTAAAACGGATGCAGCATTATCAGATTCCGGCACAATTAATTGAAATTGAAATTACCGAGCAATCACTGGCCGAGCGTGGCTCTGAATGTGTGATTCGTACCATCCATAAACTGAAACAGGCCGGTATTCGCATTTCGCTGGATGATTTTGGCACCGGACATTCCTCCTTAACCCATTTACGTGATTATCCGGTAGATAGCCTGAAAATTGACTGTGATTTCGTCAACCGCATCAATAGTGATAAATCCATTCAGGCCATTGTCGAAGCGATTATCAAGTTAGGGCCGGTTTTGTCCTTGGATATTATTGCCGAAGGCATTGAAACCAAGGAGCAGTTTGAAACCCTGAAACAGTTTGGCTGCCATTTTGGTCAGGGCTATTTATTTAGCAATGCTGTCAATCAGCTTGAAGCCAAGCAGATGTTAAAAGCCGCTTCATAATCTTCAAATTTCTACGATATAAAAATATAAAAACGGGCACATGGCCCGTTTTTATTTGCGAGGGAACAGAGGTTTAAGCAGTGAGAGCAGTATCACTATGCTGTAATACCTGTGCCATGGCATGTGCCACTGCATCGACATTGTTCTGGTTTAGTCCTGCCACACACATCCGGCCACTACGCACCAGATAAATACCAAACTCCTGCTTGAGCTGATCGACTTGGGCTGCACTCAAGCCAGTATAGCTGAACATGCCGCGCTGCCGGGTCAGATAGTCAAAAGATTGCCCCGGTAAGGCAAGTTCGAGCTGCTGTTTTAAACGCTCACGCATCTGTTGAATGCGCTCACGCATTTCGGTCAGTTCGTCCTGCCAGCTTTGGTACAGCGTCGGCGTGTGTAACACATGCTGAATCAGCATCGCGCCGGTAGTCGGCGGGCTGGAATAAATCCGGCGTACGGTGGCTTTCAGCTGGCCTAACACGCTTTGGGCGGTGGTGGCATCATCACAGACCGCACTTAAGCTGCCAACCCGTTCGCCATATAAAGAGAAAATTTTGGAAAATGAATGGCTGACCAGAAAATTCAGGCCGGCCCTGTCCATCGCCCGGATGGCATAAGCATCTGCGTGAAAATCTTCGGCGAAGCCCTGATAGGCCATATCCAAGAGCGGAATTAGCTGCTTCTGCGCCAGTAGCTCAATCAGCTGATCCCACTGCGCTGGCAATAAGTCGGCACCGGTCGGGTTATGACAGCAGGGATGCAGCAGAACAATACTTTGCGCCGGCAGCTGTTGCAGGCAATCCAGCATGGCAGCAAAGTTCACCTGACCGCTATGCGGATCAAAATACGGATATTCATGACAGCGAATGCCGGCGCCCTGGAAAATCGCAATATGGTTATCCCAGGTCGGGCGGCTAACCCATAATTCAGAGGCTGGAAAATAGCGTTTTAAGAAATCTGCTGCCACTTTTAGTGCGCCCGAACCACCCAGCGTTTGTAGTGTCACTACACGACCGGCCTGACAGGATGGACTATCTTCGCCAAAAATTAGCGCTTGGACGGCGCTGTTATAAGCCGGCATACCTTGCATCGGCAGGTACAGTTTGACCTTCTGCTGCTCGGCATTTAGGTCCTGATAAGCCTGCTGGATGGCACGCAACTGCGGAACCTGCTGGGCCTCGTTATAATACAGCCCGATGCTGAGATTAACTTTATGCGGACGCGGATCATGCTGAAATTCTTCCATCAGGGACAGAATCGGATCGCCGGCATAGGTATCGACATGTTGAAACATACAATCTTCCTGAATTAATAGCTTTTGGCTTTGATGAGCGCAGGATCGCGCGCCAGTTTTTTCTGTTTAAGGTAATAGGCCAGCGATAACAGGCCAATCCATACCGGCAGCAGGCCGACCGCAATACGCATTGATGGGGTCTGGCTCATAATCACCAAGATACCGAGCATAAAGGCAATACACAGGTAATTGGTAAACGGATAGGCAATACTTGGGAACAGGGTTTGCTGTTGCTGCGCCAGCATCTGACGTTTAAATTTCAGATGGGTATAGGAAATCACCACCCAGTTAATCACAATGGCCGCCACCACCAGCATCATCAACAGGCTGAATGCCGTTTCTGGAAACAGGTAATTCAGTAGCACACAGAGCAGGGTGAAAAAGGCTGAAACCATCACCGCATTCACCGGAATACCGCGTGAATTGATTTTGCTTAAAAACTTCGGTGCATTACCTTGTTCCGCCAGACCTAAAAGCATACGGCTGGTACAGTAGTTGGTACTGTTATAGACCGACACCGCCGCAGTCAAGATCACGAAATTCAATACTGTGGCAACGCCTTGACTGCCCAAAGAATCAAACATCATCACGAACGGGCTGCCGCCTTGTGCCATCTGGTTCCATGGATATAAGGCCAGAATAATCAGCAGGGTTAAAATGTAGAATAATAAAACCCGGTATACGATCTGATTGACCGCTTTCGGTAAGGTCTTTTTCGGGTTGTCAGTTTCTGCTGCGGCAATACCGACCAGCTCAATACCGCCAAAGGCAAACATGATCATGGCCATTGCCATCACCAGGCCCATCACACCATTGGGGAAAAAGCCGCCAAGTTCCCATAAATTGCTTAAATGCGCCTGTGGACCGCCCGTGCCTGAGGCCAGCAGATAGCTCCCAAACGCAATCATGGCCACAATCGCCAGCACTTTAATAATCGCCAGCCAGAATTCCATTTCGCCGAACAGTTTAACATGCAGCAGGTTAATCACATTAATAAAAATAAAGAAGCCCAGTGCCGAGACCCAGGTCGGAATCTCCGGCCACCAGTAATGGATATACAGGCCAATGGCACTCAGTTCGGCCATGCAGACCAGTACATTCAGTACCCAGTAATTCCAGCCCGACATAAAGCCGGCAAACTTGCCCCAGTATTTATAGGCAAAATGACTAAAAGAACCACTGACCGGTTCTTCGACTATCATTTCACCCAGTTGACGCATCATTAAAAATGCAATCAGGCCAGCAATGGCATAACCCAGAATGACCGACGGGCCGGCCAGTTTAATGGTCTGGGAGATGCCGAGGAATAATCCGGTGCCAATTGAGCCACCGAGGGCAATGAGCTGGATATGCCGGTTGCTCAAGCCCTTATGTAGTTTGCCATCATGTTGTTGCATCTTTTATCATCCATGTAAAATCGACATCACTGTGTTGTTATTGTTTTGGCGCAGGTGATGTGATTGCTGAAATTTAAACATGCGTCGCCCCTGACACATGCCAAATCGCATGTGCAAGAGCGGCGTTGTCGGGATTTAGAACACCTGAAAATCAGGCAGAGACGTCAAGCACGCCACGTTTAATCTGGTCGCGCTCAATCGATTCGAACAGGGCTTTGAAGTTTCCTTCGCCAAAGCCATCATCTGCTTTACGTTGAATAAATTCGAAGAACACCGGGCCAATCATATTTTCCGAGAAAATCTGTAGCAGCAGGCGCTTTTCACCATCTTTGGTATTACCATCCAGTAAAATGCCACGCTGTTGCAGCTCTGCAGTCGGTTCGCCATGTTCCGGTAAACGTTCTGCCAGCATTTCATAATAGGTTGCCGGTGGTGGGGTCATAAACTTGGCACCCATGGCTTTGAGCTTGTCCCAGGTCGCCAGTAAGTCATCGGTTGAGAAGGCAATATGCTGAATGCCTTCGCCGTTAAATTCTGACAGGAACTCGGCAATTTGTCCGTTGCCTTTGTCCGAGTCTTCATTCAGTGGAATACGGATTTTGCCATCTGGTGCAGTCAGCGCTTTTGAGGTCAGGCCGGTGTATTCACCTTTAATATCAAAGTAGCGGATTTCCTGAAAATTAAAGATTTTTTCATAGAAATTGGCCCAGTACTGCATCCGGCCTTTGTAGACATTATGGGTTAAATGGTCAATTTCTTTTAAACCGGTACCCACCGGGCGCGGATCAACGCCTTCAAAGAACTCGAAATCCTGCTGATAGATATCGCAGTCGACCAGAAAGATCGGTGAGCCACCAATGCCTTTAATCGCTGGAATATTCAGTTCCATAGGACCAATCACGTTTTTGATTGGTTCGGCACCGAGTTCGAGCGCTTTCTGATAGGCACGGGTTGCATTTTTGGTCTTAAAGCCCATGGCACAGGCCGATGGACCATGTTCATTAAAGAAATACGATGCATAGGATTCTGGCTGATAGTTCAGAATGATATTGATGTCGCCCTGACGCCATAAGTAGACATTTTTGGATTTGTGCTTAGCCACTTGGGTAAAACCGAGCGTTTGAAAAACTGAATCCAGAGCGCCATTTTCCGAGACAAACTCAATAAATTCAAATCCGCATAGCTCTAAAGGGTTAGCTAAGTTGTGCATGTTCCATCCTCATGTATGGTGAGCAATCCAATTGCTTCACTTGTTGTTTTTGCAGGAATTTCCTGAAATCAGGGAGTTCCAGATGAAAATATCTTAGCAAGAGTTAATCTTTGTTCAATACGTAATATGATTACGCATTTCGTAACTTATAACTCAAATCAGGCTTAATGATAAATTAAAGTAATGATATTTATAAAATATTGTTTTGTGTTTTATTGGTGAATAGGAAGAAATATAATTGTAACTTTTTGTAAATGATGATGGGTGGGCTATGATTTTTAATGAATTAGTTAATGATTTTAAAAGGTTTTTAATGGTGGTGTTTTGACTGTAAATATCCAATAGAAGGTAATTTTAATGCGGATAATTTTTTATCCAAAAGTAATTTGAGTCTTTCGACGTGATTTAACCCGGAAGATAGGAGATCAATTGGAGGAAAGCTGTGTTTTGCTAAATGTGAAAGGAAATCCGGAAGAATGCTAAAAAACATCCAGAAAACTATTGTCAAAGCTGGAAATAGCGCGTATTTTATTTTTCAGACACATACTTTTTTGAAGAAATAAAGATGTTAAAGCAACCTGTAATCTCAAACGCATACTATTACTTCTGGCAGTTTAGATAATTGCCTGAACGCGTTCGGGCAAAATAAGGTTGCCCACCAGTTGATACCTGATCGGCAACCCTGATCAGGTTTTTTTATATCTTGAATTTAATCAATCTTTTGGAGATTCTCATGCGTACATTTAACTATTCATACTTTAGCAACTTTTATTGGTTTTACTTTAGTCAAGCTATGACCAACCTGACCTGTATTAGACCCATATCGCTCAAATAAAAGTTCGGACTGTCAAACCACAGTCCAAAGGAAGAATCAATGAACGCTTTAAATACTGCATTACAACAATCCTCAGCCAAAGAAACAATTTTAAGCTTACCTTATCAGCTCAAGGCGCAATTGCCGCTTTCTGGCGCGTTGGCACAGCAAATTGCCGAGCAGCGTCAAACCATTCAGAATATTCTTAACGGTACCGATTCACGTTTGCTGGTGATTACCGGCCCATGCTCCATCCATGATCCTGCGGCAGCACTGGAATACGCAAAAAAATTACAACAACTGCAAAGCCAGGTGGCAGACCAGATTTTCCTGGTTATGCGCGCCTATATCGAAAAACCGCGCACCACGGTTGGCTGGAAAGGCTTCTTATACGATCCAGAATTAAATGGTTCATCCAATATGCAATTGGGACTGGAAAAGTCACGTGAACTGTACTTACAAATTATTGAAATGGGGCTGCCTATTGCCTCGGAAATTCTAAGCCCGATGGCAACGGCCTACTTTGACGATTTACTGGCCTGGGGTGCGATTGGCGCGCGTACCAGTGAATCTCAGATTCACCGTGAAATTTCTAGCCACATGCCGTACAGCATTGGCTTCAAAAATGGTACCGATGGTTCGGTACAAATTGCTTTAGACGCAATTCAATCGGCTTCACATCCGCATCAGTTCTTAGGCATGAGCCAGCAAGGTTTACCGTGTATTTTAGAATCACAGGGCAACCCGAAAGCACATCTGATTTTACGTGGCGCCAATATTGGCCCGAACTACCAGCTGGCTGAAATTGAAAAAATCAAAGCCAAAGTCAAAGGCGAGATGCCAGCGCTGGTGATTGATTGCAGTCATGGCAACAGCAGTAAAAATCCGTTATTACAACCAGAGGTGTTAAAAACCATTGTGGCAGAGCGTGCACAGACTCAGGTTCGCGGTGTCATGCTGGAAAGTCATCTGGTGGATGGACAACAGAAAATCTCGGATCAGATGACCTATGGCCAGTCCGTGACCGATGGCTGTTTAGGCTGGAACAAGACTGAACAGTTATTGTTTCAGGTCGCACAAGAACTGGTCTTACGACCGTTAAAACGTAGTGCTTAAACTGTAATTGTATTGAATGAATAGCCCCTGAACCTCAGGGGCTTATTTTTTATCAGCACCTTAAAATTAAAATAGAAAAGTTTGATGAAATTGGCAGATTATCTTGAATTTTTTGAATAAGTTGAAATTTTTATTGATTGTGAAATCAGGATGATTGATGCAATATCGACAACATGCTCAGCGCTGCCAATCGGTTGAATACCGGCGCGTTGGGGCCAAAAATGATGACAGAACAGATAGTGAATAATTGATGATGTATAGTGCAGAATTACTCGAAGATGCGCGTAAATTTATGTTTCATATGCTCAGCAAAGTGGTTGAGTTTGGGGGATCAGATTTATTTATTACCGCGGATTTTCCACCGAGCATTAAACATCAGGGCATGATGAAAGCGCTGGGACAACAGGCGCTGACTGCAGAAAAAACCAAGCTGTTTGCCTACAGCCTCATGAATGAAAAACAGCGTAGCGAGTTTGAAACTGATCTGGAATGCAACTTTGCCATTAGTGTGCCGGAGGTATCGCGTTTTCGGGTCAATGTGTTTCAACAGCAGCTGCATGTCGGGATGGTGATTCGAACCATTAGCGCGGAAATTCCAAACTTTAGCCAGCTGAAACTGCCGGAATCACTGAAGCATATTATTATGGAAAAGCGCGGTCTGGTGCTGGTGGTGGGGGGAACCGGTTCAGGTAAATCGACCTCTTTGGCGGCGATGATTGATCATCGTAATGAAAATTCAGCCGGGCATATTATTACCGTGGAAGACCCGGTGGAATATGTGCACAAGCATAAAAAGTCGATGATTACCCATCGTGAAGTCGGGGTCGACAGCCATTCCTGGCACAATGCGCTGAAAAATACCTTACGTCAGGCACCGGATGTGATTTTAATTGGCGAGATCCGCGACACCGAAACCATGGAACATGCGATTGCCTTTGCTGAAACCGGGCATTTATGTTTGGGCACCTTGCATGCCAATAACGCCAACCAGACGCTGGACCGGATTATCAACTTTTTCCCGGAAGAACGCCGTAACCAGTTATTGATGGACCTGTCGTCCAATATGAAGGCCATTATTTCCCAGCGTCTGGTGCGTACCGAAGATGGTAAAGGCCGCCGTGCGGCAGTCGAGATTATGCTGAATACGCCGCTGATTTCTGAACTGATTTTAAAAGGCCAGTTCCATGAGTTAAAGTCGATTATGGGCAAATCGCGTGAACTGGGCATGCAGACGTTTGATCAGGCTCTATTTGATTTGTATAACGAAGGCGCGATTTCCTATGAAGAAGCAATTCGTAATGCCGATTCGATGAATGAATTGCGCTTACAGATTAAATTGAAAAGTAACCGGCCAAGCGAAGCTTCGGCAGCTATGAGCTTTAGCATGCTGGAAGAGCCAAAACCGGAAGATGAAGATACGGAATCTGCTCCTCAACAGAGTGCTTAAGCTGCAATTTATCTAGCATCACTTAAAAAATAAAACGCCCAATTTGGGCGTTTTTTATTTAGGCCGTGGCTGGGTGATTAACCACAAACTTATAAAAGAGCAGACTCGACAACACCACCCCGGCACAGACCAGATAGGTGATGCTATAGCCTTGCCAGCTAATCAGTAAGCCGACCAGTAGCGAACCGAGGGCAATCCCAATATCGTAGCAGGTGAAGAAAGTTGAGGTGGCATGGCCAATCCGCGATTTAGGCGCGCGCTGAATCGCCAAGGTTTGTAAACATGGTTGCAAGGTGCCGAATCCCATCCCAATAAAGATCGCAGAGACCATAAAACTGACCACACCCTGCATCTGGCTGAGCAATGCCAGACCTGCGGCAAACATTAAGATTGAAGGATAAATCACATAGCGCGGACCATAACGGTCATAAATTTTCCCGGTAATCGGGCGCAGGCTCATCATGGAAATAGCAAACACAATAAAGAACATGCTGGCATAACTGAGCAGGTCTTTTTCTTCGGCATAGGTGGAAATAAAAGACATGATGCTGGCATAGGAAAAGGCCACCAGCATCGCCATCACTGAAACCGTTAAGGCTTTTTTTTCCATAAAGTCATGCAGCGACAGCTTACGGCGAACAGTTGCAGCAGTATCGGTTTTTTCTGGCTCACGCAGCGGGATCATAAAACAGAAGGCAAAGCCCAGGCTGATAATCACCGCCAATACAGTCGCAATAATGCTATAGGACCAAGTCTGGATTAAGGAAATGCCCAGCAAAGGTCCGAGGACAATCCCTAAATTCACCGACATAACAAAATAACCCATACCTTCACCTTTACGCTGCTCCGGAATAAAGTCATTGGCAATTGGTACGGTAACGGTGGTTAAAATACTGAACCAGATACCATGAATAAAACGGATGATCAGCAGCAGGGTCAGGTTGTCAGCAAAAATATAGGCAAAAGACAGCAGGCAGAACATGCTTTCGGACAGGAACAAGGTCTTTTTACGGCCCAGCTTTTCAATAATCAACCCGCTAAATGGCCGAACCAGAATAGAAGATACCATAAATAGGGTCATGGCCAGACCGGCCTGTGCCAGTGAACCGTTCAGCTCATTCAGGATATAAATTGGCAAAATGGTGGTCTGGGCAAAATAGAAAATAAACAGAAACAGGTTATTGGAAAAACACAGAAGAAAAGGTTTGTTCCATAAAGGCTGTGACGCGGTATTTGACATATTAAACCTTTGTGCTGGGATCAATAGGGCGTTTGTTGTTGTGCTGATCTGCCGCTATTGGTACATGGGAGAGACAAGGCCTATCTTAAATTGCTTTATGGTAAAAATATAGTATTGCTATAATCTATGTTTATTTTAATGTTATTTATTAAAATTTATTAATTAAATTATCTCAATATGATATTTATTGCACTTAATTTGGCTTTTAAGCTAAAAAAATCAGCCCGTAGGCTGATCTTCTTGTAAGATTATTTTTTATAAGCCGGCTTCATATTCGCTGCTTGAAAGCAGTTTTTCGACATCGGCCAGGTTGTCTGGCTTGATTTTATAAATCCAGCCTTTGCCATACGGCTCATCATTCACAAAATCCGGGTCATCTTCCAGCGCCGGGTTAATTTCAACCACTGTGCCGGATACTGGTGCGTGAATGTCAGACGCAGTTTTCACAGATTCCACCACGCCGGCCTGTTCACCCGCGGTTACTTGCTGGCCCACTTCAGGTGCTTCGACATAGACCAGATCGCCCAGTGCATCTTGAGCATGATCAGAAATACCTGTAACAACAAGATCACCTTCAATGCGTACCCATTCGTGTGTACGTGCATATTTCAGTTCTGAAGGGTGATTCATGATGACTCCTTAACTATTTAAATCATTTTTGGCATGTTTATACATGCTTTTGCAGAAAAACAAAAGTTTTATAAATACGGATCTTTACGCCAGTTGCTTGGACTGCGGCCACTCCAGCGCTTAAAGGCGCGGCTAAAATTGGCGACATCGCTATAACCCAGTTCATCGGCAATCTGTTCCAGGGTGTAATCGGTACGTGACAGCAGCGAGGTGGCATGCCGGTAACGGACTTCATCAACCAGGGTAGAAAAAGAGGTGCCTTCGGCTGCCAGCTGGCGTTTCAGGGTGCGATCTGACATATGCAGCTGGTCGGCGACATGCTCGATACTTAAATAATGCTGTTCGGAATTGGTCAGAATATCGCGCACGCGCATCGACAGGCGGCGCCGTTCACCCAAGGCAGAAAGTTCGGCTTCGCACTGGTTAATGGCAATCTGGCTGGCAATAGGATCGGCATGAATCATTTTCAGCCCCAAATACTGCTTGTCAAAACTCAAGATCAGATAGGGCTGGTCAAAACGGAAACTGTGATTCGGGAATTTGGCTGCATATTTTTCAAAGCCCAGCGGTTCCGGGAAATCAAAATCGACTTCACCAGAAAGATGCTCCATGCCGGTAATGGCTTTGGCCATGGTGATCATGCCAATAATCAGTGCAATCGCAATTTCGGTTCTGAGCGGTTCCAGATCAATTTCACCTTGCAGCTGCAGGGTGGCTTTTTCACCAAAGGTAGAGAAAAACAGCTGTAAAAAGGGCATCCGCAGCTGAATAAAGCGGTTGGCCAGCATTAAAGCATCACTAATATCATTGGCAGTCATAATCGCATAGCCGATAAAGCCATGAATCGAGATGCGCATTTGCGTGCCTAAATGATAGCCCAGCGTCGATTCACCGGTGAGATACAGCGCATGTTTGACCATGTCATTGGCCATGCTGGTCGGAATCCGAAAGTCAGGATCGGCCAGTTGTTCAGTGGTCAGATGGAAGGGAGCAAAAAAGGTTTCAGCGTTATATCCCCAACGGGAAACAACATCCAGAATAAGTAAGCCATAAACACCAGGAACACCCTGATCCTGACGCGGTAAAAGTGTTTTCATGCACGGTCCATTGCACTAATGAGTATTATTTTTTAAATTTGCTTGCCTATATTGGCATGAAAAAAACCGGAAAACTAGAAAAATTGTTTGACAAAATGACTGCTTAGGCCACCTGTGCATCCCGCCGGAACACCACAATTTTGGTGGTCGAAATCAGTAAAACTTCACCATGCTGGTTTAAGGCCTGTGTCACATAACTGACCAGACCACGGTCCAGCTTGGTTTTTGATGGACTGATGGCGGTAATTTCAACATCAACATGAATCAGGTCACCCGGACGGGTCGGACGCGGCCAGCGCAGACTGGATTCTGAACCAATCAGGCCATGTGCCACCGGAAAACATTCGGTCCATAAACGCATGGTTACCGCGGCAGTATGCCAGCCACTGGCGGCAATACCTTGAAATACCGGATGCTGCGCGGCTTGCTGCACATCGGTATGGAAAATTTGTGGGTCATACAGGTGGGCAAACTGCTGAATTTCTTCTAAAGTCATTTCGTAGTCACGACTGACAAAGTGATCACCCACCTTCAAATCTTCCAGATACAACATATCAGGTTCCTTGTTTTTGCTTTAATTGTTGTTGCTCAATCAGAAAGCCACCAGTTTGGCGTTGCCACAGCTGAGCGTAAATTCCGTTCAGTGCCACCAGTTCATCATGCGTGCCTTGTTCGGCAATCTGACCCTGATCCAGCACAATCAGGCGATCCATCTGCGCAATGGTCGATAAACGGTGAGCAATCGCAATAACGGTTTTACCTTGCATCAGTTCATCTAGACTGGACTGAATTGCGGCTTCAACTTCAGAATCCAGCGCACTGGTGGCTTCATCCAGAATTAAAATGGGCGCATCTTTTAAGAATACCCGGGCAATTGCAATCCGCTGACGTTGTCCGCCCGACAGTTTCACGCCGCGTTCACCCACATAGGCTTCATAACCGCGTTTGCCACGTAAATCGGTCAGCTGCGGAATAAATTCTTCAGCCTTGGCTTTGGCCACTGCAGCATACATTTCTTCATCGCTGGCATCAGGGCGGCCATATTTAATATTTTCAGCCACGGTACGATGCAGCAGCGACGTGTCCTGTGTTACCAGCGCGATATTTTTACGCAGGCTGTCTTGGGTGACATCGACAATATCCTGACCATCAATCAGAATCCGGCCCTGATTAATCTGATAAAAATGCAGTAACAGCTGGATGAGGGTCGATTTCCCGGCACCGGAACGTCCGACAATCCCGATTTTTTCACCCGGGCGGATGGTCAGGTTAAACTGCTCAATTACGTTTTTGTCGTTATAGGCAAAGCTGACATTTTCAAATTTGATTTCGCCCTGTGCGACATTTAAGGTTTTGGCATCCGGTTTATCTTCAATTGTGATCGGGCGGCCGAGGGTTTTCATCCCGTCTTGAATGGTACCGACATTTTCAAACAGCGCTGAGGTTTGCCACATCATAAATTCAGCAATGCTGTTCAGCTTGAGAATCATGGCGGTGGTGGCGGCAATAATGCCGAGTTCTGCCTGGCCATTCATCCATAACCACAGCGCCGTACCCAGCACACCGACATACAGCACAACCGTCAGCAGGTTAATGCTGATTTCATACTGTGCGCCCAAGCGCATCTGTTTATAGACCGTGACCATAAATTCCTGCATGGATTCTTTGGCATACTGGCTTTCGCGGCCGGCATGGGCAAACAGTTTCACGGTCTGGATGTTGGTATAGGCATCGGTCACGCGGCCGGTCATGACGGCGCGGGCATCAGCCTGGCTATTGGAGATTCTGCTTAAACGTGGAATAAAATAACTGGCTGCGGCAATAAACAGGCCCAGCCATACCAGCAACGGGATAATCAGCATAGGTGAAATGGCGCCTAACACCACGCTGATGGTAATAAAGTAAATCACCACATAGGCCAGCATATCGCCCAGAATAATCCAGAATTCTCGTACCGCCAGCGCTGTTTGCATGACTTTGGCCGATAGCCGCCCGGCAAAATCATTATGGAAAAAATCCAGACTTTGACGCAGCAGTAAGTTGTGAAAACGCCAGCGCAGGCGCATCGGGAAATTACTATATAAAATCTGATGTTTGATAATGGATTGCAAACTAGCAAAGAAAATATTGGCCAGCAGGATAAAAGTCAGAATAGTCAGATTGGTTTGATGTTCGGCCAGAAAGGTATCTGGCTGACTTTGACTGAGCCAGTTCACCAGCTCGCCAATTTTGGCATAGAGCAGGGCTTCAAAACTTGCCGCACCTGCGGTACACAGCACCAATAGCAATAAGTACGGACGAACACCGCGCGCGGCCTGCCAGACAAAAGGAAAAAAACGGGTAGGTAGTGGTTTATTTAAACCTTTGGTGGGGTATGGATTAACCAGGCTCTCGAACCACTTAAACATACACAATGTCCTTTTGAGCAAGCAGATTGATGATCATCATTGGTATCGGCCATGCAGCTTGTACAGACGAAGAGCATGTTCTATTCAATGCGCTACTGATCACGATTACCGCTTGCGAGATAAACAACAGATTTATTGCCAAGAATACCCAGTTTAAAAGAAAAGTAAAACTTTTCAGGGCGGTGCTGCTTTAAAATCAGGCAGATAAATAAGGCTTTGCAGTTGAAAGAAACCTCATATTTTTTGCGAGCTTCGATCAGAAAATATCTGCCTGAAACTTACAGAATTTCAATCTCGACTACATCAATATCGGTTGGTTTATAACGGTGTGTATCCACTTCACCGACCACCCGGACTTTTTTACCCGGATTCAGCAATTGCGCCGGTGTCGCCAGATCATGATCAATTTCGATATGGATGATGCCGGTCTGATCCTGAAGCTGGTACATTTCATCTTTAATATGTTTATGAATAGTGCCATACACCGTAACTGGTGTTTCATCTGCGGCTTTCAGTGCCTGCGCAGTGGTCATAATATTTTTTGCTGCTTGCGCAATAATTTTCTGGTCATCATCCGCAAAGGCAGGAGCTGAAAGTGCAAGCAGAACACTGGCGAAGATTAACGGCATTTTAATTTTCATGCAGGATGTACCTCTTTCTTTTATAAGCTTAATTTCAGTATACGTAAAAACAGCGTGCTGCAATGCTGTGTCATTGTAAACATCAGCGGGCAGTGTTTAGGTAAGAAAGAACAGGGAAATGAGTCTGATACATTCGAAAGGGGAGATGAAAAAGAAAACCCACCAAGCGGTGGGTTCTCATGTGTTTAGTTTCAGTCTAAAAACTTAAGATGCTTTAAACGACTCTTTAAAATCGGTTCCAGATGGCGCCTGATACACCTGTAAACCAAACTCCGGAATAATTGCCAGTAAATGATCCATAATATCTGACTGGATATTTTCATACTCTTTCCAGACCGTGGTATTGGTAAAAGCATAAATCTCCAGTGGTAAGCCTTCGCTGGTCGGTTGTAGCTGACGTACCATCAGGGACTGGTTTTTGCTAATGCCCGGATGCTGCTGAAGATAAAACTCAACATAGGCACGGAATGTTCCCAGATTGGTCAGACGACGATGATTGTACTGAGCATGGTTGTTTAGCTGCTGGTTAAATTTCTCCAGTTCTTCCGCTTTGGTATTTAAATACTGATCCAGCAAAATAAACTCTTTCAGCTTGGCCTGTTCCTCAGCGCTCATGAAATGCACGCTGCTCTGATCAATATGAATCGAACGTTTAATCCGGCGTGCACCGGCTTCCTGCATACCGCGCCAGTTTTTAAAGGTGTCGGTAATTAATTTATTGGTCGGAATGGTGGTAATGGTCTTGTCAAAGTTCTGTACTGTGACGGTATGTAATGACATATCAATGACATCACCATCGGCATTTAAAGATGGCATTTCAATCCAGTCCCCTAAACGCACCATGTCATAAGAGGCAATCTGTACCGAAGCCACCAGCGATAAAATCGTATTCTGGAACACCAGCATCAGCACCGCAGCCATGGCACCAAAACCGGCCAGCAAGGTGAATACATCTTTTTTCAGGAAAGTGCCCAGAATCATCAGACCGCAGACAATAAAGATAATCAGCTTGACCAGCTGCAAATAGCCTTTGATTGGTTTATTGCGTGACTTGGGATTGCGCTGGTAAATCAGGTTAAAGATATTCAGCAATTCGCCAATGGCCAGGGCAATGGTCAGGAAGATAAAGGCCTGCGCACCCATCTGTACAAAGGTGATGGCTTTATCGGACAAATGCGGAACGGTGGTAATCCCGTTCATGATTACAATCGCCGGCACAATATTGGCAATACGGCGGATGACGCTGTGTTCGGCAATAATTTCGTTGTGGGCAAAAGGAAGTTTGGAAATAAGCTTGCGAATGCCGCGTACCACCACCTGCTTGGCAATAAAATTGGCAATAATCGCCAATAAAATCACAATACTGAGAGATGACAGCATTTCTAGCCATGGGTATTGATCTATCCAGTCTTGCAGATTCTGGATGACGTCAAACTGTTCCAAGTGATCCTCGCTTAATTCATTTTAAAAATGTGATAGAGTTTAAAGGTTTATGTTTAAATTTATAACCTCTAATAAAATTTTTATACATATCCTGTGCATCTGCTTACGTTTAATCGGCTCTGAATCACATGAAACGGCCCATAAAAAAACCGGCCCAAGCCGGTTTTCTTTGTAGTGCTTACCACATCAGGTCATCAGGAATGACATAAGCAGCATACGGATCTTCTTCATCGGTGGTATCTGCGTTGCTTTGTGAATTATTCACCAGAATAAAGCCTTCCATTTTCTGGTTAATACGCTCTGCCAACGCTTTTGGCAAGAAGGCATAACCGTCATTTTCCTTGGCAATCACCAGACTTCCGGCCACCAGTGCATTATAAATCTGCTGGTTGATGTAGACTTTTTTAATGGTGCCATCAATAAACTGATACACGCTGTCGCCATCGGTGTCGCGGATTTTATGCTGGTTGATCATTTGCATGATGGCAGCTTTCAGCTCTTTTTCCTGCAAGGCGGCTTTTTTCTCTTGTTCCAGCGCCTGATCACGGGCCATTTTCTGCTGTTTGTCCTGCTCGATTTTGGCTTTTACTTCAGCATCTTTACTCACACCTGTGCGCTGCTCATGTACCGCCTGTTTAGACAGTTTTTTAGCCTTTTTATTATCGACTAAACCTGCTTTGAGTAACTGTGCCTGTAATGCATTTTTGACCATGAGAAAATGTCCGAACTATTTCTGAAAATGTCGATAACGAAAATAAATCACCCAGTACACCAGACTTAAGCTAAAGCTTAAAGCCACCGGCACCAGGAAAGAGTTTAATTGTAATAAAGGATAAACCGCTGTCGCAACCAGACCGCCAATAAAGAAGCCAATTAAAATCAGCAGGTGCAAAATCACCCGGCGTTTGCCAACATGCAGGCCACGCACGCGATAGCCCAAGGCCAGACCCAAATCGGTCAATACCCCGGATAAATGCGTGGTCCGGATGATGGTGCCTTTGTAATAGCTGATCATGGCGTTTTGAACGCCCATCGCTACACAGGCCCAGAGCAATGCATAACGCGGGAAATACGGCAGTAAAATCCAGCACAGCAGAATAAAAATAGCCACTAAACTCAGCGGCAGCCCATAACGGCGTCCGAGGAGAAAGTGGCTATTTCCCAAGATAAGTCCACTATAAAATGAACCAATCACATAACAGACAACGACCAGAAACAGATAAATTACCTGTGACCATTGCCAGTCCAAAAGTGCCATTGCCAGCATGCTGACATTACCGGTCATGTGGGAAACGGACTGGTGCAACACAGTCACCAGTCCTAGAACATTAATGATTCCTGCATTCACAGAAAGAAAAAATGCACCCAGCTGAACCCAGAGCGGTAATTTTTGAAATGGCATAATTCATTGATTAATCAACAGACGTCGTGCATATATTAACGCAAACTACGATCAACTGCGGCAGTAAATAATACATCGGTAGATGAGTTCAGTGCAGTTTCAGTTGAATCCTGCAACACGCTAATCACCATACCAATGGCCACCACTTGCATGGCGATGTCCGATGAAATTCCGAACAGGCCACATGCCACCGGAATCAGCAGCAATGAACCACCGGCCACACCTGATGCACCACAAGCCGAAACTGTTGCGACCACGGATAAAATCAGCATGGTGCTAAAGTCAACCTGAATGCCTAAAGTATTCACCGCCGCCAGTGACAGCACAGTAATGGTTACAGAAGCACCAGCCATGTTAATCGCAGCACCCAATGGAATGGCGACACTGGCAGTTGATTCCTGTACGCCTAAACGTTTGGCCAAATCAAGGTTCACCGGAATGTTAGCGGCAGAGCTGCGGGTAAAGAAGGCGGTAATACCACTTTCACGTAAACATTTGAATACCAGTGGATATGGATTGGAACGAGTGACAAAGCCCACCATCATCGGGTTAATCACCAGCGCCACAAAAATCATGGTGCCAATCAGCACAGTTAATAATTGCGTATAGCTAACCAAGGTACTCATACCAGATTCGGCAAAAGTCACCGCCACCAGACCAAAAATACCAAACGGCGCAAAGTTAATCACCAGACGGATTACTTTATTCACAGCATCTGCAGCATCGGTCAGGAAGGCTTTGGTATTGTCTGTTGCATGACGGAAGGCCACACCTAAAGCCACAGCCCAGGCCAGAATACCAATAAAGTTGGCTTCACTAATTGCTGTTACCGGGTTAGCCACAAAACTTAATAGCAGATTCTTTAAAATCTCAGCCAGACTGCCCGGTGGTTGCATGTCGGTATTGGCCGGAATATCCAGGAACAGCGTGCTTGGGAACAGGCTGCTGGCAATTACTGCAGCCAGGGCAGCCAGGAACATACCTGCGGCATACATCAACATAATCGGGCGGATATGCGCACTATGGCCAACCTTGAAATTGGCAATAGAGGATAACACCAGGACAAACACCAGAATCGGTGCCACGGATTTAAGCGCTTTAATGAATAAATCGCCGAGCAGGCTTAAGTAGGGCGCAAATTGTGGAAAAGCCACCGCAACTATCACACCTAAAATGATAGCGATCAGAATTCGAGTGACTAAGCTCAAGCGCAGAAATGCTGAGAACATAGGAAGGCCTTGTCTGAATTACGGACAATATAGGGAAAAATTAGCGATGTATTTTATACCGAAAATTTAAATAGCTTACAAAAAAATTCATATAAAAATCAAATGGCTGTTTTTAAATAGAATATTCGAAAAATTAAGCTATGCAAAAGTCATGATTTTTTCATGTTTTTATGCTTATGCCTGCTTTTTAGGGCGAATAATTGCCTGAAAAGCAGACAGGATCGGCATCTTAGGTGATGTCCGGACTCAGCTCGCGAATGGCCTGATAATGGGTCAGGAAAATTTTACCGCTTAAATGATTCAGTAATTTAGAGCGTTGCAGTTTGTCCATGACCGGGCCTTTAACTTCGGAAAAATGCAGCTGGATATTCAGTTTTCTCAGTTCATTGTCCAGATCTTCCAGCATTTCCAGCGCACTTAAATCAATGGCACTAATACTGGAACCGTTAATTACCACATGCTCCAATTCCGGTTTCTGGCTGACTGCATTAATCAGGAAACCTTTTAAGGTATTGGAGTTTAAAAAGGTCAGGTCTTCATCAATCCGGATCGACAGCACTTTGGCCGAGGTGATGACCTGATGACGCTGGATATTACGGAAATGCTGGGTGCCTTCGACCAGTCCAATTTCGGCAATATGCGGCCGGCTAATACGCCACAGCAGCAGAATAAAGGTTGAAACAATCCCGATAATCAGCCCGGTAGAAATATCAATAAATAACACGCCGAAGAAGGTAATCCACATCGCCAGACCATCGGCCTTGGAATAACGCCAGGTGTCGATAAACGGTTTTAGCTCGACCAGTTTCCAGATTGACACAATAATGGTCGCTGCCAGTACAGTCAGTGGCAGATCACGGAAAAAGCCGGTGAAATACAGGCTGACCAGCACAATAAATAAAGATGACAGCACGCCAGCCATGGAGGTTTTGGCGCCAGCATCGGCATTGACCACGGTACGTGAGAGGCTGCCGGTCACCGGAAAGGCTGAACTGAGGCCGGCCCCAATATTGGCTGCACCCAGGGCAATGAGTTCCTGATTGCTATTCAGCTGGCTACGCTGCTGCAAGGCGGTGGCTTGGGCAATGGATAATGACTCCACAAAGCTGATCATGGCAATCATCGCGGCGCCGGGTAACAGTTGCAGTACCAGCTCCAGATTCCAGAACGGCATCGACAGCGCCGGGAAACCGGAAGGAATTTCACCGACAGTTTTAATGCCGACCTGTTGCAGATTGAAGAAATAGACCAGGGCAATGGAGACCACCACCAGCACCAGCGGTAAAGATTTAATAATAAATCCGCTGGCCCCGAGGCGCTGTTTGACTGCTTCCAGATTAAAAAACTTCGGCATGAAGACCAAAAACAGAATGGATGCGATACCAAAGATCAGGCTTTCCCAATGCATCAGGCCGATATATTCAAAGACACTCAGCACAAATTCTGGAATATTGTTGGCTTGTAACGGCACATTAAACAGAAACTTTAACTGGCCCAGTGCAATCAGCAGTGCCGAAGCAATAATAAAGCTTTTAATAACCGGATGGCTGATCAGCTGGATCAGGAAGCCAAAGCGCAGCATACCGAGCAATAGGGAAATGACCCCAACCATCAGCGCCAGCAGACAGGCGGCTTGAATATACACCGGAGAGCCGACTTCAAATAAGGGATTTAAAGTGGCAAAGGTCATCATGGAGATGATGGCCACCGGGCCAATCGAAAGCGTAGGACTGCTGCCGAAAAAGGCATAGATGATCATCGGCAGTACACTGGCATACAGTCCCATCACCGGTGGAAGACCAGCCAGCATGGCATAAGCCATACCTTGCGGCACCAGCATCGCAATGACAATTAGCGAGGCCAGCAGGTCAGATTTCAGGGTCACGGTATTATAATGTTTTAACCATTGCCAGGCGGGTAAGCGATTGAGCAGGCGTGACTTAAAATCTGACATATAAAAATCTAAATCATAAATTTAGATATATTATGCATAAAAAATGCTAAGAAATCTGCCTATGCAAAATTTATTAAAGTGGGGTAGCCGGGCAATACAGTCGATAGAGCGTGCTGAGAACTTCAACCAGTTTCGGATCTTTAATGGTGTAATAAATCTGTTTACCGTCTCGGCGGGTGTTCACCACATCACTTTTACGCAACATCATCAGCTGTTGCGACAGGGTCGGCTGGCGAATTTGAGTAATTTCCTCAATTTGCGATACATTCAACTCTTGTTGGGAAAGATGGCAAAGAATCAATAGACGGTCGGTATTGGCAAGCGATTTTAAAATCGTTACGACAGTTTCAGCAGAATCACGCATTACGTCTATTTCAAGACCATCACTCATAGTTAATTTCTCTAAAACACGTTGCTGCTAGTATAGAGCGAGTCGGGGCAAAGCGCTGAATAAAAGCGCCAAAACCCCATTGTTTTTTGTGAAAAAATATATCAAATTAACTGATAAGATCGTGTGATTAGTATCACAATAATATCTGAGAATCTGATACTTTATTTTTTACTATACTCTTTAAACTGTTTGATTTCTTTCTCAGAGAACAGCAGCTTATCTGCAATCTGCTGTTGCAGCTCAGGGGCATACCAGCCCAGATAATCTGATATTTCTGTATCAAATTGTGGTTTCAGTTGTAACTGCTGACCTTGCATCTCCAGCAGTCCAAGCTGTTGTAAACTGCCCATAAAGCTCTTTAACGTGGCACTGTCGAAGTAATAACCGCTGTTTAAATTGCCTGACTCTGCCAGCCGTTTAAATACGGTTTTGGCCATTTTTTCCAGCGCTTTTAAATCTAACTGATACGGCTCGGCATATTCCTGCAATAATTGGCTAATCAACACAAAGTTGTTCAGGCTGCTGCGTGCCAGCGTTGCCATACTGTGCATTGGATGTGTTGATTGGAGTTCAAGCAGCTGAATGTTCTCCGATACCTCAATCCAGCCCAGTTGCTGCATGCTGTCGAGAATACGGTCAATCTGTGCAGGAAGTTCTGTGGCCGACCATTTTAAAAACAGCTCCGATTTCAAGAATGGATATAAGCGGCTGACGTGCTGCTTAAGCTGCGCTGTGGTGATCGCCGGCATATCCTGCACGAGCAGGGCAATCAGTGCCGGTAAGCTTAAGCAGTGCAGAATATTATTGCTAAAGTAGCTGAGTAAAATACGCTGACTCTCGGCCACACGAATCCAGGTCTGGTTATCCTGCTGATAATGCTCGACCTGTTTCAGCTTCAGCGCATATTCAATAATTTCTGGTGCCGACAGCTGGGTGATAATCATCCGATCATCATAATGCGTCGCTTTAAGCAGCTCACGATACTGTTCAATCTGGCGCAGTAAATCATCCTGGCTTAAGGCGTGTTGCGGTGCATTCAGCAAGATGGTGGAAATCAGCGAAATCGGGTTAATCACCACCGCTTTATTGATATTTTCCAGAATCTCCCGTGCTGCCTGATCAACCGTGTTGATGACTGGACGTGGCAATTCATCATGAATTGAAAGCTGAATCTGATCGGCCTGATTCTGTTGCAGAATATTGTCCAGGAACACCGGTTCGCCGAAGTTGACATAGACCTGGCCAAATACTTTTTCAATTTTCCGCGCCGAGTTCAAAATGCCCCATAACGATTCAGCTTCTTTGGGCTTGCCATTCAGCTCATTTAAATAAGAGGTACCTTCCATCAGCTTTTCATAGCCAAAATAGGTCGGAATAAAGGCAATCGGTTTGGTGGCACCGCGTAAATGGCTTTGCACCGTCATCGACAGCATGCCTTTTTTCGGTGGCAGCAATAAGCCGGTACGGGAACGGCCACCTTCAATAAAATATTCCAGCGGGGTATTGCGTGACAGCAGGCTGTGCAGATATTCCTTAAATACCGATGTATATAGTGCATTACCACTAAAGGTACGGCGAATAAAATAGGCACCGCCACCACGTAAAATTTGCCCAACCACCGGTAAATTCAGGTTAATGCCGGCAGCAATATGCGGCACCATCAGGCCACGGTTAAAAATCACATAGGACAGCAGCAGATAGTCAATATGACTGCGATGACACGGCGTATAGACAATTTCATAGTCTTTGGCCAGTTCACGCACGGTATCGAAATGATGCACTTCAATCCCGTCATAGAGCTGGGTCCAGAGTTTGGTCAGTGCCAGCTCGGCAAAGCGTAAAGTCGAATAGGAAAAGTCCGATACAATTTCGGTCAGATAGCTTTTGGCGCGGTTTTCTGCCTCAAACATGCTGACTTTTTTATCAATACTTTCTTTACGAATCGCCTGTTGCACCGCCTCGGTTTTCATCAGTTTATTGATCAGGTTGCGGCGGTCGGACAGGTCAGGGCCTAAAATGGCTTCTTTATACTGGTTAAAGTTCTGGTCCAGGGTTTGCACCACAAAATGCGCCGGAGAAAAGTTCGGGCGTTCGGTCTGCGCAGTTTCCAGCAAAGCTCTTAACGATACCGGCTTGTGAAACTCAATATAGTTTTCACGGCCATATAAGGAAATATTCAGGGTTTGTTTCAGCTTGTTCGGTTTGGCCCAGGCATCGGCAAACAGCGCTTTAAACCAGGAATCTTCATATTCCGGCGCACGACCCCAGAGCACAGTTACCGGCACTAGCTGCACATCCTGATCCGGATGCTGCTGCAAGGCCTCAATTAGACGAATCAGTCGGGCTGAATAATGATAGCTGTCATGTGGCTGATCCTGCTCATTCAGTGCCAGCATCGAGTTATCTTCATTGTACTGGCCTAAAATCAGCGGTGAAAATACCGAAGGCAGACCACGTGCTTGCGCTTCTTTATCAATCAGTACGGTATTACTTAAAGAAGCGTCTTGCAGTACATAGCAGATACGGGTATGTAGCTGATTTTGCGCCAGATTCTGTTCCAGTTCGCTGGTGCTGCCCAGGACTTGCGGGGTCACAATCTTATCTAGAATTTTTTGCGTCAGGTTACGATAAAGTCGGCTGTAACTCTTGTTAGACATTGCATTCCCTAAATATTTTCATGGGCCGGATGGGCTGTTTTTACAGTAGAACCTGAGGCCGGTGGGCTGACACGGTTGTCAGTCAAGATCAAAATTGAACTAAGTTTACAGCGATTTATAGGCTGGACTGAATAGATTTCATGGGGTGATCACCTAATTTAACGAAAAACTGGCCGTATTTGTGTGAAACTTATTCAGTTTTTATTGTAACCAATCTTAGAGAAATCGAATTTTAAAATTTAAAGAAGCCTGTATGATAGAAGGTGAGGTAAATGAAAAAAGACTTAAGGAAAACATGATGACAACAGATACAGCTTTTACCGCCCCGGACAATTTGGGGATTGCGGTTTATGCCAACAATGCCGAAGCCATTGGCAATACACCACTGGTGCGCATTAATCGTGTCATTGGCGGGGGAGCCAATGTATTTGCCAAAGTAGAAAGCCGTAACCCGGCATTTTCCGTGAAGTGCCGGATTGGTGCGGCGATGGTGGCCGATGCAGAACAGCGTGGTGCGCTTAAAGCTGGCATGCATATTGTTGAGCCAACCAGCGGCAACACCGGTATCGCGCTGGCTTTTGTAGCAGCAGCCAAAGGTTATCCGATTACTTTAACCATGCCGGCCAGCATGAGTATTGAACGCCGTAAAGTATTAAAAGCGCTGGGCGCCAATCTGGTATTGACCGAACCAGCCAAAGGCATGAAAGGCGCGATTGAAGAAGCCGAGCGTTTGGTGGCGGAGCAACCGGATGTCTACTTCATGCCGCAGCAGTTTGAAAACCCGGCCAACCCGGATATTCATGAAAAAACCACCGGGGTAGAAATCTGGCAAGCCACAGGCGGTCAGGTCGATATTCTGGTTGCCGGCGTGGGCACGGGCGGTACGCTTACCGGTATTTCGCGTTATTTCGAAAAAGTGCAGAACCAGCCGTTGTATTCGGTGGCGGTTGAGCCGGCAGAATCGGCCATTATTGGTCAGGCCAAACGTGGTGAAGCGATTAGCCCGGCACCACACAAAATTCAGGGTATTGGCGCCAACTTTATTCCTAAAAACCTCGATTTAGACCTGGTTGATGAAGTCATTGCCATTCCAAGCCAGGAAGCAATTGATTTTGCGCGTAAAACAGCAACGCAGGAAGGCATTCTGGTTGGAATTTCCAGTGGTGCCGCAATGGCGGCTGCGGCACAGCTGGCTGCACGTCCGGAAAATGCCGGTAAAAATATTGTGGTGATTTTGCCAGATGGTGGCGAGCGCTATTTATCTTCAGTGCTGTTTGAAGATATTTCTGCCGACTAAGTCTGTCGACTGCAAAAATAGCCATAAAAAAGCTCGCCATCGTTGCGGGCTTTTTTATTCGGCGTGACCTGAGGGTAGCGGATAAATACAGCGTTGACTGACCGCAGCACTCTCCACCTCGGGCACATCCAGCGCATCCCATTTCAACATTTGTTCGGTGAGCCAGACAAAATCCTGCGCTTGCGGCTGGGCTGACGATTCATCCACCAAACTGCGAATAATATTCTGAATAAAATAATAGCGTTCGACATGGACCTGTGCGGAACAAGGAAACTGGATGATACCGGCCTCATTTAGCATTTGCCAGACTGCTTGTACATCTTCCAGCTGGTGCAATTCGGCTTGCGCGCGCTGAATGGCAGAGGTCATGGCATTTAAGGTATTCGGATGCTGGGCGGCCCATTCTGCGGTTACCGCCAGCACTTTATCGGCCACTTGCGGAATAACCTGCTGACCCGAGAGCAATATTTTAGAATAGCCCTGTAATTCGGCCTGGGTATTCCAGGGTTCGCCAACACAAAAGCCATCAATCTGCTGCTGGGAAATCGCTTCGACCATATATGGCGGTGGCAGCGTACTGAGCTGAATATTTTTCGCCAGGATCGGGTCGGCCAAGGCCAGCAATTCTCTTAAACAGTAATGATGAATCGAGGTGTGAAACACATGCGCCAGTTGTATCGGGCGTTGCTGATGGGCATTTATCAGTTTTGTGGCGATGTGTGCGGCATCATCTTCCGACTGGATGCCCAGTTCAAAACACAGCGATTGACTCAGGCTGATGTAAGCCTGATTGGTACTTAGCACCAGCGGCGTTTGCAGCGGAATCCCCAGTTGGTCGGTGCCGAGCGCCGCCGCCGGTAACATGGCCGACAGGCAATGCGCGGCATCCATAAAACCAAAGGCCAGCCGGTCTCTTAAACTGGCCCAGGACGGTTCTTTTAGCAGTTCGACATTGAGGCCGGCATCGGCAAAAAAGCCACGCTGTTTGGCCCATAAAATGGCGACGCAGTCGAGCAAAGGAATATAGCCAATCTGAAGTTTGGTTTTTTCTAAGTTATGCATGGCTAATCCTTAAATTGTTTTTGCAGGAGTTGCTGGGCATCGAGCAGGCGCCGTGCCATTTCACCAATGGTCATCCGGTGGCTCATGGCATTTTTGCGTAGCAGGCCAAAGGCATCTTCTTCGCTTAAGGCATGCATCTGCATCAGCAAGACCTTGGCTTTTTCGATATCTTTACGGTCAGCCAGTTTGCCTTTGGTTTCTTCCAGATCGTGCAGCAGCTTTTTGTGTTTTTTAAACTGCTCGATAGAAATTTCCAGAATGCTGTCCAGTTTGGCCGGATCAATACCATCGACAATATAAGCCGTAACACCGGCATCAATGGCATTTTTGATGGTGTCTTTGTGGCTGTTTTTGGTGAACAGCACGGTTGGTAAATCAAACTGGCTGACGCAGCTTTCAATAATGTCCCGATGCGGATGGTCCATATCCAGCAGAATTACATCGGCATGCAATTGCTGTAAATGGAACATATTGGAATGATTGATAATTAAACAGGCAACCACCTCAAATTCATGCTGAATTAAGGAGGTTTTGATGAACTCTGCGCGCTCGAGATCATCATCAATTAACGCGATTTTCAGTTTTGGCATGCAACTCTCAATAGAGTCTGTACAACGAGTACTTTTAATAATGCAAAGATGGTGCCAAACCCGAATTTATTAAAATAAAACCTTTAAAATCAAAAATTAAATCTGAGCTTGACGGGAAGATGCACTTGCATGAAACAAAACGCACCAAGATAAGGCAGGGGACTTCAAAAAATAAAACAGGAGGCTGCCAGAACCGTGAAATCGGGAGGTAGACAGCATCTGAATACATTCACCCAGAATAAATAACTTTCAAAACCCAATAAAAAACAGCAAGCTAATGGGCTTTTCTAAAAAGTTGGCACACTATCTGCATTATTCCAGCTGAGTCAAAGAAGACTCCCAAAATTTGAAAGACGGCCAACGACGTCCGCTCTGTTCGAATCTGTTATGCAGCTATCCGTATAGCAGGTTAACCCACACGTTCAGTTCAGGTAGGAGATGGTCATGTCTTCAAATTTGCAAGCGAATAAAGCGACAAAAATAAGTCTATTTAACTTTAAAACTTCAGCGATGAGAGCCTTCCATATGAGTTGGCTCGCATTTTTTGTCTGTTTCTTTGCCTGGTTTGCCTGCGCACCGTTAATGCCAGTCATTGCCGGCGAGTTCAACCTAACCAAAGATCAGATTGCCAATATCAATATTGCTGCGGTGGCCATCACCATTCTGGTCCGTTTAATTGTCGGGCCGCTGTGTGATAAATACGGCCCGCGCAAAACCTATACTGCTTTGTTAATTATCGGCAGTATTCCGGTGTTTGGGGTGGCGGCTTCCAACAGTTATGAATCTTTCCTGTTTTTCCGTTTGCTGATTGGCGCCATTGGTGCCAGCTTCGTGATTACCCAATATCACACCAGCATCATGTTTGCACCGAATGTGGTGGGAACCGCCAATGCCACTACGGCAGGCTGGGGCAATGCCGGCGGTGGTGCGACCCAGGCACTGATGCCTTTGCTGTTATCTGCCTTGGTGATGTTTGGGGTCGAGCAGGCCATGGGTTGGCGTATTGCTTTGCTGGTACCGGGCATCATGATGATTATTGTCGGCATCCTGTACTGGAAACTGACTCAGGACTGTACCCAAGGCAACTTTAAAGAATTACGCGAACAGGGCATTCAGGTCGGCAGCGACAAAAAAGGCGGTATGGCGATTCTGCTGCATGCTGCACGTAACTACCGCGTCTGGATTTTATTTGGTGCCTATGCTGCCTGTTTCGGGATTGAAATCTTTATTCACAACATTGTGGCGATGTATTACGTCGAACACTTCAGCTTTGGCCTGAAAGAAGCCGGCATGGCAGCGGGCATCTTCGGTTTGCTGGCCCTGTTTGCCCGTGCATTGGGCGGCATTGTCTCTGACAAGGTGGCACTAAAAAGCGGTCTGGATGGGCGTACCAAAGTGCTGTTTGCCATGATTTTAATGGAAGGCTTGTTCCTGATTCTGTTCTCGCAAATGAACAGTGCCATGCTGGCCATTTTAGTCATGACCATTTTTGCCCTGTTTACTCACATGGCTTGCGGCGCGACCTATGCACTGGTGCCATTTATTGACCGCGATGCACTGGGCGGTGTGGCCGGCATTATTGGTGCCGGTGGGAACGTCGGCGCAGTCGCCGCAGGCTTCCTGTTAAAAGGCGTACTGGATATTCAGACCTGCCTGATGGTTCTAGGCGGACTGGTGGTAATTGCCGCAAGTTTTGTCCTGATGATTCGCTTCTCGGTGGAGCACAAAGAAAAAGAACAACGCCTGTTCGAACAGGCCATTGTTGAACGCAATAACGCAGCCTAAGCCAACACAGAATATTATTGAGGAGAACTGTATGAAACTTGTCATGATTGGCCACGGTATGGTCGGCCACAAATTTATCGAATCGGTTTTGGAAACTGCGGGCGATGAAGTTGAAATCACCATTTTGGCAGAAGAACCGCGTTTGGCTTATGACCGCGTACATTTAACTGAATACTTCACCGGCAAGTCTGCCAAAGACCTAAGTCTATGCCGCAGTGACTTCGCCGATGCCTATGGCATTGATCTGCGCCTCAATACCAAAGCCACGGATATTGACCCGGTACATAAACTGGTCACCACCAATCAGGGTGATGTGATTGCCTATGACAAACTGGTACTGGCGACGGGCTCTTATGCCTTTGTGCCACCTATTCCGGGCAATGACCGTGAAAACTGCTTTGTTTACCGCACTATTGAAGATCTGGATGCAATTAAAGCCGCTAGTCTGAATGCCAAATCTGGTGTCGTGATTGGTGGCGGTTTACTTGGTCTGGAAGCAGCCAAAGCCTTAAAAGACCTAAATCTGGAAACCCATGTAGTCGAGTTTGCGCCGCGTCTGATGGCGGTGCAGGTTGATGACCTGGGCGGTAAGGTGCTGCGCAGCAAAATTGAAGATCTGGGCGTGAAAGTCCATACCCAGAAAGCCACCTCCTCAATTGAAGATGGCGCGTCGGCCAAGCATGTGATGAAGTTTGGTGATGGCGCTGAACTGGAAACCGATATCATCCTGTTTTCTGCCGGGATTCGTCCACGTGATGAACTGGCGCGCCAAAGCGGACTCAGCATTGGCGAGCGCGGCGGGATTGTGATTAATGATTACTGTCAGACTTCCAATCCGGATATTTATGCGATTGGGGAATGTGCGCTGTGGCAAAACAAGATTTACGGTCTGGTCGCACCGGGCTATGACATGGCTCGAATTGCCGCCAAGCATGTGATGCAGCAAAACCCGAACTGCTTTGCTGGCGCCGACATGAGCACTAAATTAAAGCTGATGGGTGTGGATGTGGCATCTATTGGTGATGCACATGCCATGACTCCAAATTCACTCAGCTATTTTTATGCCGATGAAGATGCGCTGATCTACAAGAAAATTGTGGTTAATGCGGAAAAAAACCGATTGCTGGGTGCGGTGCTGGTTGGCTGTGCCAAAGAATATAACGATCTACTGCAAATGATGCTGAATGGTCTGGCAGTTCCAGAACAGCCAGAAAGCCTGATCATGCCGGGCTTTGCCGAGTCAGGTGCCAAAGCCGGTGGCAGCGGTGTCGATTTGCTGCCAGACAGCGCCACCATCTGTTCCTGTAATAACGTGTCTAAAGCCGATATCTGCCAGGCGATTGAAGCCGGTTCAACTTCACTCGGTGCACTGAAGAAATGTACCCAGGCCGCAACTGCTTGTGGGGGCTGTGCACCTTTAGTGACTCAGGTATTAAAAGCCGAATTGCAGCGTCAAGGGGTGACGGTCAATAACCATCTTTGTGAACACTTTGCCTATTCGCGTCAGGAACTGTATCACCTGGTGCGTGTGAACGAGATCAAGACTTTTGAAGATTTAATCCAGCAACATGGTCACGGTCTGGGCTGTGATATCTGTAAACCAACTGTGGCCAATATTCTGGCCTCCTGCTGGAATGACTTTGTGCTAAAACCAAGTCATGCCGGCCTGCAAGATAGCAATGACTACTATCTGGGCAATATCCAGAAAGATGGTTCTTATTCGGTGGTACCACGAATGGCCGGTGGTGAAGTGACTCCAGATGGCCTGATTGCCATTGGCCAGATTGCCAAGGAATACGGCCTGTACACCAAACTGACCGGTGGTCAGCGCGTGGATATGTTTGGGGCGCAGGTACATCAGTTACCGGAAATCTGGCAAAAACTGATTGATGCCGGTTTTGAATCGGGTCATGCCTACGGCAAGTCACTGCGTACCGTGAAATCTTGCGTGGGTAGCACCTGGTGCCGTTATGGCGTGGATGATTCAGTTGGCTTGGCGATTTTCCTGGAAAACCGTTACAAAGGCCTGCGTTCTCCGCACAAACTGAAAATGGCGGTATCTGGCTGTACCCGTGAATGTGCCGAAGCACAAAGTAAAGACGTGGGCGTGATTGCCACTGAAAAAGGCTGGAACCTGTATGTTTGCGGTAACGGTGGCATGAAACCGCGTCATGCCGAGCTGCTGGCTTCCGATCTGGATACCAGTACCTTAATCAAATACATCGACCGCTTCTTTATGTTCTACATTCAAACCGCAGACCGTTTACAACGTACTTCGGTTTGGCGCGACAACCTGGAGGGCGGGCTGGATTATCTGAAAGACGTGATTGTGCACGATTCCTTAGGTCTGGCCGCAGAACTGGAACGCCGCATGCAGCATGTGGTGGGTACTTATCAGGATGAATGGCGTACCGCGATTGAAGATCCGGAAGTACGTAAACGCTTTAAAACCTTTATCAATGCCAAAGCCGAGCAGCAGCACGATCCGCACATCCAGTTTGCCACCGAACGTGGACAGATTCGCCCGAAAACGGCGGCCGAGCGTGATGAAAGCCGGATTCCGGTGATGCAGGCATAACCTTCAAGATCAAGACACATCTTCTGAAGCAAATCCGCCAGAAAAACCAAATGAGATATGCAGCAGAAGATGCCAAAGCACAGGATAACGATGATGACAATTTTAAAAGATATGAATGAACTGGATTGGGTAGAGGTCTGTCATCTGGAGGAGATTACCCCACATACCGGCGTGGCAGCCTTGGTGGAAGGCCAGCAGATTGCAATTTTCCGTGTGGGGCAGGAACAGCGTGTTTATGCCCTGAGTAATCAGGACCCGTTTAGCGGCGCCAATGTGATGTCGCGCGGTATTCTGGGTGATTTGCAAGGTGAGCGTGTGGTGGCATCACCAATCTATAAACAGCATTTCAGTCTGGCCACCGGCCGCTGTCTGGAAGATAAAGACCAGAAATTACTGGTGTTTCCAAGCAAAATTGAACAGGGCCGGGTTTTTGTCAGTCCGACCGCACAAAAAACCTATATCACCAATAATGGCGTGCAACAGGAAAAAATGAAGCTGGTGCTGGTGGGTAATGGTCTGGCGGGCATGCGCTGTCTGGAAGATTTGCTGGATATGGCACCTGATCGTTACGAGATTACCGTGATTGGCGAAGAACCGTGGGGCAACTACAACCGGATTATGCTGTCCCCGGTCTTGGCCGGTGATAAAACGGTGGACGATATCATGCTGCATCCGCATGCCTGGTATGCCGAAAAAGGTATTCAGCTGATTGCCGGTGATGCTGCGGTGAAAATTGATCGTCCACGCAAGCAAGTCTTCACCCAGTCGGGGCAGGTGGTGAATTATGACCGGCTGATTTTAGCCACTGGCTCGCAGCCCTTTATTCCACCAATTCCGGGCACAGAGCTGGACGGTGTGCTCAGCTTCCGCGATATCTATGATGTGAACCGGATGCTGGAATATTGCGAACAGAAACGAAATGCTGTGGTTATTGGTGGTGGTTTACTTGGACTTGAAGCGGCCTATGGTTTGAAACAGCGTGGCATGAACGTTACCGTGCTGCATCTGATGGACCGTATTATGGATCGTCAGCTGGATAGCAAAGCCAGCTTAATGTTGAAAAACAGTATTGAAGAAAAAGGTATTCATGTACTGACCGAAGCCAATACCGAAATGCTGCTTGGTGAAAATGGCCATGTCACACAAGTCCGGCTAAAAGATGGCACGCTGCTCGATGCCGATCTGGTGGTGTTTGCGGTAGGAATCCGTCCGAATATTGCACTGGCGCAAAGTGCCGGCCTGCGCTGTCAGCGTGGGGTGCTGGTCAATGACACCATGCAAAGTTATGACCCGAGTATTTATGCAGTCGGTGAGTGTATCGAACATCGTGGTCAAACTTTTGGTCTGGTGGAACCGCTGTGGGGCCAAGCCTTTATTTGTGCCTCGCATCTGGCAGAACACGGTAGCTTGACCTTTAAGGCACCTACTGTTCCGACCCAGCTCAAAGTCAGTGGTTGTGATGTGTTCTCGGCCGGTAATTTTGAACCGGAAGATGATTTTGAAGACATTGTCCTGAATGATGAAAAACGTCAGATTTATAAACGCATCATCATCCAGAAAGACAAAGTCATTGGTGCAGTACTGTTTGGTGATACCGAAGATGGTGCCTGGTATGCCGAGCTGATTGCAGATCAGACCCCGATTCATCAAATCCGCAACAAACTGCTGTTTGGTAAAGATTTTGCATTAAAGAAAGCGGGTTAAGAACAAACTATTCTGTCCTGTACTTAAGCGGATACACGGAAACGTCATCCGCAACTGTTTGAGCCAGGACAAAATATGAAAATGAATGTTTCTGCAACCTTCTTGATATAGTCAAATCATTATAAAACCAATACAATGGTGCAATGAGTTATTCAGAACATTTTAGACGTAAAATTTTAGCTAAGCTTGAGGAAGGTTATTCTATTCGAGCAGTAGCTGCACAATTTGAAATT
>NZ_VOXS01000013.1:0-69771 GCF_013420655.1 Acinetobacter sp. Q186-3
TTTAAATCCTATAGAACAGATGTGGGCATGGGTTAAACGTAAGCGTAAAGAATGGTTGATCGACTCAGTCGATGAGTTATTTCGAGTTTTTTTCGAATCTTGTATGAATAATAAAGTAGTTTGACTATAAATGCCCGATGAAGGCGAGTTTTGCGGTTCTTACGCCACAGTGTGGCTCAGGTTTTGCCTACTTTTCCCGAAAGAAAAGTAGGTCGAACCGAAGCTTAATCCAGATAAATGAGTTGCATTGAAAAGACAGCGTTGGAATGAATCTTTTTGAAAAGAATTAAATTGTGTTTCAGCACCTAAGGAGCATCCATGAACAGCATTCCCGTTGTGGAACTTGAAAGCTCCACAGAATTAAAAACGATGACTATGCAAACCACCTGTCCTTATTGTGGGGTTGGTTGTGGGGTGAGGGCTCATGTCAGCCATTCACCACAAGGCGTGCAGGTGAAAGTCGAAGGCGATGTGCAGCATCCAGCCAACTTTGGCAAGCTGTGTATTAAAGGTAGCAATCTGGCCGATACCTTGGGGCTAGAGACACGGGTATTAACCCCAATGCTGGGCCGTAAGGACAACCGTCAGCCAACAGACTGGCAGACTGCCACCACCGAAATTGTGCAAAAATTCCAGCATTGTATCGAGCAGTATGGTCCGGAAAGTATTGCTTTTTATGTTTCTGGGCAATTGCTGACCGAAGACTATTATGTGGTCAATAAATTCGTCAAAGGTTATTTGGGCACGGCTAATATTGATACCAACTCGCGGCTGTGTATGTCCTCTGCGGTGGCGGCGCATAAACGGGCCTTTGGTGAAGATCTGGTGCCTGCCAGCTATGCAGATTTTGAACAGACCGAGATGGTGGTGCTGGTCGGTTCCAATACTGCCTGGTGCCATCCGGTTCTGTATCAGCGCATGATGCAGGCCAAAGAACAGCGCAATCTGTTTGTGGTGGTGGTCGACCCACGCTTTACCGCGACCTGTGAAGCGGCCGATTTACATTTGCCGATTATGCTCGGGCAAGATGTGGCGCTGTTTAACGGCTTGCTGCAGTACTTACAGCAAAATGGTCATCAGGACCACAATTTTACCGCTGCCTATACCGAAGGCTTGCAGCAGGCGTTAGAAGCCAGCGCCGCGGAGCAGCAGCTGGAAAATGTGGCAGCGCGTACCGGGATTTCTGCCGAGAAATTACAGCTATTTTTTGAAAAATTTGCCCAGACTGACAAAGTCATGACCCTGTTTTCGATGGGGGTGAACCAGTCTTCACAAGGGGTCAATAAAGCCAACAGTATTATCAATTGTCATCTGTTGACCGGCAAAATTGGCAAGCCGGGCGCAGCACCGTTTTCCATGACCGGACAACCGAATGCCATGGGCGGCCGTGAAGTCGGTGGCTTGGCCAATATGCTGGCAGCCCATCTGGATTTAGAGAATCCGGAGCATCAACAGCTGGTGCAAAACTTCTGGCAAAGTCCATATATTGCCAAGCAAGCGGGTTTTAAGGCAGTTGATCTATTCCAGGCAGTCGAAAGCGGCAAGATCAAAGCCATCTGGATCATGGCCACAAATCCGGTCGTCAGCTTGCCCGATGCCGATCAAGTGAAGTGTGCTCTGGATAAATGTGAATTCGTAGTGGTCTCTGATATCTGTCAGGATACGGATACTACTCAATATGCTGATGTATTACTTCCAGCTTTAGGCTGGGGCGAAAAAGATGGAACTGTCACCAATTCGGAACGCCGTATTTCAAGGCAACATGCCTTTTTAGATGCGCCGGGTGAAGCCAAAGCTGACTGGTGGGCGATCAGTCAGGTGGCCAAGGCCATGGGCTTTCGCGGTTTCGATTATCAGCATGTGCATGAGATTTTTCTGGAACATGCGGCTTTATCGGCCTGTGAAAATGGTCCGGTGACACAGCGTCAGGACTATCCGCTATTTCGCTACTTTAATTTAAGCGGTCTGAGCCAGCTAAGCCTGCAACAGTATGAACAGCTGCAGCCGTTGCAATGGCCAGTATTAACGCCTCAGCAGAATCCACCGGTGGAACAGCTGTTTACCCAGGGACAGTTTAGTTTTCCAAATGGCAAAGCCCGTTTTATTGCCACTCAGGCCATCGACCCGGTACATGGCGCTTGTGAAGATTATCCTCTCATTCTGAATACTGGCCGGATTCGTGATCAGTGGCACACCATGAGCCGTACCGGTTTATCGGCCAATTTAAGCACTCACAAAGCCGAGCCCTATTGTGAAATTCACCCCAATGATGCACTGAAATATGGCCTGAAAGATGGGGAACTGGTGGAGCTGAAATCCCGCTGGGGCAGCTGTGTATTGCGGGTTGAAGTCTCGACTGGTATTCGTCGTGGTCAGCTGTTTGCGCCTATTCACTGGAATGATCAGGTCGCTTCCGATGCGCGAATTGGAAAAGTGGTCAATCCGGTGGTGGATGTCATTTCTGGCGAACCGGAATTTAAACATACCCCGGTCAGCATCCAGCCATTTTATACCGACTGGCAGGGCGTGCTGTATATTCGCCATGGGCATGAAGCGGCAGTTCAGATTACTTTGGCGCAGGTAGCGTGGTGGAGCAAGATTCAGACCGCCAAAGCGGTTCGTTATGAACTGGCCGACCGGAAAAAATTTAAACATACCGCCGCACAGATTAAACAGCTGCTGCAGCTGGAAGATAGCCGCTTTGAATGGCTGCAGCTGGAAGATCCATCGGCATTCATCAGCCATAGTGTGGTGTTACAGGACGGGATTTTAATTGCCAGCCTGTATATTGCACCCAACGCTTTATTGCCCGATCGGGACTGGGTTGCCAGCCTGTTTAAACGTGAGCGTTTAAGTGCCACGCATCGCAAAGCCTTGCTGGCCGGACAGGCGATGTCGGTACAGAACAATGAAGGACCGCTGGTATGTAGCTGCTTTAAAGTTGGCAAAAACCGCATTATCCAGACCATTCGGGAGCAGCAGTTAAGCCATGAAAAACAGATCACGGCCTGTTTAAAAGCTGGCGGCAATTGTGGCTCATGTTTACCGGAAATCCGTGGGCTGATTAAAGCCTGTCAGGTGGAGGAAATGCCATGAATCGCAACTCCACCACCATGCAGGCTGATTATCCTGCCACGGATCTGGTCATTCTGGCGGGCGGCCAAGCCCGCCGCATGAATGGCATGAACAAGCTGCTGCAAAAGTTTGATGATGACATCCAGCTGCTTAAAATCCAGCGACGCTTCAAGGCTGAAATTCAGCAATTGTGGATCAATAGCCATCGTGATCGTTCCATTTATGCCAGATTGCTGCCGCATCTGCATTGTTATCATGATGATGAAGGCGGTTTTTTAGGGCCGTTGATGGGGATGAAAAGCGCCTGGGGCCATGTACAGGCCGACTATGTGCTGTTTGTTCCCTGTGATGTGACCTATATTCCGCCCGATGTGCTGCCACGGTTGCATCAGCGTCTGGCCAGACAGCCGCAGGCCGACGTGGCCTATGTGATGATGAACGGGCAGGCGCTGTATCCATTTTGTCTGATGAAACGCAGCAGTTTGCCCACACTTCGCGCGCATCTTGCACAACATCAGCGCAGTTTAAAGCATTGTTTCGCAGAAATGCATGCTCAGGTGGCAAAATTTAAAAATCGTGCGCTATTTTTTCACAGTATTAACTCGCTGGATGAACTGCAACAGTATCGTCAGCTGAAATTTCTTTAAAAATCATCTCATTTCTTCGCTTCTAGCGTGTGCTGGGCAGAATTTAAACACTCTCTTTATCAAAAGCCCAAAGTTGGAACATTAATTGCAAATTCAAGCCTAAAGCGCGGCATGTGATCCGTGCAAACCTATTGCCTATTGCACAGCCATGAAGCAATTGCCCAGAGGATAACAGGCGTGATCAATCCCCAGATTCCCGTGAGACCCGCATATTTTCAGGATCAGTTTGGCCGGAGCAAACGCAAACTGCGGATTTCTGTGACCGATCGCTGCAATTTTAAATGCGTCTACTGTATGCCTGAACATCCTGAATGGATGAAGAAACATCAGTTGCTGAGTTTTGAAGCCTTGCTGCAGTTTTGCCAGTTGATGGTTGAGCAGGGGATTCAGCATATTCGGATTACCGGCGGCGAACCGTTGATGCGTCAGGGGGTGGTGCATTTTATCCGGGATTTACAGCCGCTACGCCAATTGGGGCTGGAGAGAATTTCCATGACCACAAATGGCCATTATTTAAGCCGCTATGCGCAGGAATTAAAACAGGCCGGTCTGGATGATTTAAATATCAGCCTCGACAGTTTAGATCCGCAGCAGTTTTTTACGCTAACCCAAAAACAGTTAAAGCCGGTACTTGACGGGATTCAGGCCGCCCAGCAGGCGCATTTGCCTGTCAAACTAAATAGCGTGCTCATTAAAGGCATTAATGACGACCAGATGGTGCCGCTTTTGCAGTGGAGCAAAGCCGAGCAGATTCCGCTGCGTTTTATTGAATTTATGCCGCTGGATGGTGATGGACGCTGGAGCGCCGCACATGTAGTGACCGAACAGGAAATTTTGCAGCGTTTAAGCCTGCATTTTCCGGTCGAAGCCATCGACAGCCAAGGCGCGAATCCGGCACGGGAATATCGGGTCGATGGCCACCCGGTAGGGATTATTTCCACCATCAGTCATGCCTTTTGTGGCCAGTGTGACCGGTTGCGTTTAAGTGCCCAGGGTGAACTGTATAACTGCCTGTTTGCCGAACAGCCTGTGCCCTTAAAAGTATTGATTGAACAGCTACAGACTCACACGGCGCCCGTGGCACGTGAGCAGTTACTGCAGCAATTACAAAGCTATATCTGGCAGAAAAAAGCCGGCTTTCATGCCATTCATTCTCAAGCCACAACCACTGCCGGGAGCGCCCGGAAAATCAGCATGTATATGATTGGAGGTTAAGTATGCACGATATCCTGATTCAGATTGAAGCCTTTGGCGCTGTAAAACAGGCGTTGCCAGAAACCGTGCAGATGCAGTGTCTGCCCGGTACGGCCATTGCGGACTTGTTGCTGCAGTTAAACCACAGTTATCCGGCGGCGGCAGCTCTGGTCGAGCGGTGTGCCTGCGCGATTGGTGAAGATATTGTGCCGCGCCAGCAGACCTTGCAGCACAGTACCACGCTGGTGTTGCTGTCACCGGTGGCAGGAGGTTAAACGATGCAGCATATAAAACAGTTTGCCCGGATTCAGGATATGCCACTCAGCCAGTCCAGCTTCGATGAGATTCAGCACTTTCCCGAATGTGGTGGCATTGGCATTTTTGTGGGCACAGTTCGCAACCATCATGAAGGTAAGGCAGTGCAGTCGCTGAAATATACCGCCTATGCACCGGTGGCAGAAAAAATGATCCGGCAGATTGAGCAGGAAATTCAGCAGCAATATGGCGTGTCTTATGTGCGGGTCATCCACCGGATTGGGGATTTAGCCATTGGTGAAACCGCAATTATTGCCATGGCGTATGCGCCGCATCGCCGTGAAGCCTTTCAGGCCTGCGAGGTGGCGGTAGAGCGGGTCAAATATGAAGTCCCGGTCTGGAAAGAAGAATTTTATTGCGATGGCAGCAGCCAGTATGTCGAAGGCTGTTGTATTCGTAAAGATCATCCGCCAGTGGAAGCGAATACGCAAACCGATTGCTGCAATCACTCCCATGCAGGCGAAAACGCCTATCAATGGCCGCTTTAAATTTGATGTTAAGCCTAATTTTTTTAAATCAATAATTCCGGAATACCATCATGAAAAATGTAGGCATGAAAGCCGAAACCTATCGTACTGCGGTGGCCAGCGCCATTTTATATGCGCCGCCGCATTGTATCGAGCTGCTGCGTCAGGGAAATACCGAAAAAGGCGATGCGCTGAAAACTGCGCGTATTGCCGGTATTCTGGCAGCCAAACGTACCGATGAGCTGATTCCGCTGTGCCATCCTTTACCCATTTACCGGGCCGATGTGGATTATGAACTGCATGAACAGCATGTCGAGATTATTGCCACGGTAGAAACTATTGGTCCGACCGGTGTCGAGATGGAAGCCTTAACCGCAGCCAGTCTGGCCGGACTGACCTTATACGACATGCTGAAACCGCATTGTGAACCGGAAGATTTGTGTCTGGATCAATGCAAATTACAGCAGAAAAAAGGCGGTAAATCCCATTTTAGCCGGGTCTTGGCGCAGCCGATGCCAGCCTCGGTGATTGTGCTGTCCGATACCGTCGCCGCGGGTAAAAAACCGGATACCGCCGGCCAGAATATTCTGGAAATATTGGCAGAGGCCAATTTCCAGCAGGTTCAGTATCAGGTGATTCCGGATAGCCCGGAACAGCTGCTGGCTTTAATTGAACAGCAGAAAAATCAGTATCCGCTGATTTTAACCGTTGGCGGCACCGGTCTTGGCCCGAAAGATTTAACCGTAGAAACCCTGGCTCCGCTATTAGAACGGGAAATTCCGGGGCTGATGGAAGCCTCGCGCAGTTTTGGCCAGAAACGCACGCCGTATGCGGCTTTAAGCCGTGGAGTGGCTGGCTATATTGAAAATAGTCTGGTGATGACTTTACCGGGCAGCCGTCAAGGCGCGAAGGAATCCTTGCTGGCGGTATTACCGGCCTTGGTGCATGTCTTTGATGTGCAGAAAAATATTCCACATGCAGGAGGCTATCAATAATGTCAGGCTGTGGTGCAGAAAGCGGGCTGATCAGTCTGGATCAGGCGTTGGACAAGATAATTGCGGCAACGCCCTGTCTGGAGGTGGAAACCCTGCAGCTACAACAGGGCTTGCATCGCTATTTAGCTGAAGATATTTATGCGGGGATTGATCTGCCTTTATTTTCCCAAAGTGCAGTCGATGGTTATGCCCTGTGTAGCGATGGAGAGATAGCGCCAGGCGCGCAGTTCCAGCTGGTCGGTGAAATCCGGGCAGGTCAATCAGCCGATGTGACGCTGCAGCGTGGACAGGCGATGCGTATTTTTACCGGCGCGCCCATTCCTGCCGGCACCACCACGGTGGCACGTCAGGAAATTGTACAGCGGATGTCGAGCCATCTGATTCAGCTAGAGACTGCGCTCAAACTGCATGCCGATATCCGGGATGTGGGCGAAGAAATTAGCCAAGGTCAGTTACTGGCATCAGCCGGACAATATTTAAATATCGGCGCAATTGCCGCCTTAAGCATGGCCGGTATTGATCAGGTACAGGTCTATCAGCAGCCTAAAGTTGCCGTGCTGATTACCGGCGATGAAGTCGCGCAGTCGGCTGCAGATCTGCAAGCAGGAAAAATTTTTGATGCCAATGCGCCTTTAATTGCATCCTGGTGTCAGGCACGGCATCAACCTGTGCATATTGTGCATGTGGAAGATAATGAAATTGCCTTAATCCGATACTTTCAGCAACTTCAGGAGGAGTATGATGTCATCATCAGCACTGGCGGAATTTCGGTTGGTGATTATGATTTTATCCGTCCGGTGGCTTTAAATGTAGGCTTTGAGCAGGTGTTCTGGAAAGTGAAACAGAAGCCGGGGAAACCGGTTTTTTTCGCCAGATACCGAAAATCGGCTAACAAATTTTGTCACTTATTGGCATTGCCGGGCAATCCTGCGGCGGTATATGTTGGAATCTCGATCTATACGCAAACTTTATTAGAAGTATTACAAGGGCAAAGTCAGCCGCCCGCGTGGTGGACAGGGCAAATACAACATGACTTAAAGCCCGATGCGAGAGAAAGGATTTTAAGAATGGCCGCCTGTTTTGAAGATGGGGTGTTGAAATTGCACAGTTTAGCCAAGCAGCAGTCGCATATGCTCAGTAATCTGATGTATGCCAACTGTCTGGTGCGTGTGCCGGCCCATCAGCCGATTCAAAAAGGCCAATGCTTAAAGGGAATATTCATACAGCATTGAGGGAGTGCGTTTTGAAGACCATCCAACTTGGTTTAATCTGTGTCGCCTTGTGCTTAAGCACATTCAGTCGAGCCAATTCCGTTCAGGTGTATGCAGCTGCAAGTCTGGGCCCGGCATTGACGGATGTGATTCGGCATTATCAGCTGCAATATCCAGAAGCCAAGATAGTACCGGTTTTTGGCGCTTCATCGACCCTGGCCAAACATATTGTCCGCGGTGCAAAAGTCGATCTTTATTTTCCGGCCGATCAGGACTGGATGACCTATCTGGTGAAACGCAACAAGGTCAAAGCCAGTCAGGTCAAACCAATTATTTATAACCAGCTGGTGGCAATTGCCCTGAAAGATGCGCGGATTCCGTTTCGGGCGCATCCTACCTTTAATTTTCCTCAGGCCTTTACGGGCCGGCTGTGTACCGGACAGGTCGATTCGGTGGCGGTTGGAAAATATGCCAAACATAGTCTGACCAAGCTGGGCTGGTATAAACGGCTGGAAAAACGCATTATTGGCGCGTCGGATGCCCGGGCTGCTTTGGCCTTTGTCGAGCGCGGTGCCTGTCAGGTCGGCATTGTTTATCGCAGCGATGCCGTCAGTAGCGATAAAGTAAAAGTGCTGGGTGCGTTTCCGGTGCAGACCCATCCGGACATTGTCTATACCGCGGCTTTAACCAAACAGGGTGAAAAGAATCGTCAGGCGGTCAAGTTCCGGCGCTATCTGGGTAGCGTCGCGGCTCACAAGATTTTTGTTCAACATGGTTTTCGTCCCTAGGTTGCTGCTTTGATGCTCAGTCCCGAAGAACTAAGTGCCTTGTATCTGTCTGCTAAAGTGGCCAGTGTCGCGACCTTGTTTTGCCTGCCATTTGCAATTTGTCTGGGCTGGATGCTGGCACGCTATGAATTTCGCAGCAAGTTTTTGCTTGAAGCCATGTTACAACTGCCGATGGTTTTGCCGCCGGTAGTGCTGGGCTATGCATTGCTGGTGCTGTTTAGCCCGCAAGGCTGGATTGGACAGGTTTTGGCCCACTGGGGTATTGAGCTGGCATTTAACTGGAAAGGCGCAGTACTGGCTGCCATGCTGGTGGCGTTTCCCTTGCTGGTTCAACCGATTCGTTTGTCTTTTCAAATGTTAAATCCACAGCTGGAACAGGTGGCAGCCTCACTTGGGGCTGCGCCGCTGAAAGTCTTTTTCAGTATTAGCTTACCGCTGGTGCTGCCCGGGATTCTTATGGGCAGTATTCTGGGCTTTAGCCGCAGTCTGGGTGAATTTGGCGCCACCATTACCTTTGTTGGCAATATCCCGGATGAAACCCGCACCATTCCCATCGCTATTTATACGCTCATTCAACAGCCTGATGGCGAAGCTGCTGCCATGCGTCTGGTGCTGTTATCCACCGGCTTGGCTTTTGCCGCCTTACTGGCCAATTATTTTATTCTGCACAGATATCAACGTAAATTGGGGCAAAACTGATGCTGGATTGTCAGATCGATTATCAGAATGCGCAGTTCAAATTACAGCTGCAGCTGACCTGTGCAGAGCAGATTGTCGGGATTCTGGGGCCCTCCGGTTCCGGGAAAACCAGCTTTCTGCATCTGCTGGCCGGACTGTTACGGCCGCAACAGGGCCGGATTGTGCTGAATCACCGTTTATTGCTCGATACCCAGCAGCAGATATTTGTGCCCGTGCATCAACGTAAAATTGCCCTGATTTTCCAAAAGGCCCTGTTATTTCCGCATTTGAATGTTGAGCAGAATTTAAGATATGCAGAAGGTTTACAGCCGTTGACACAGCGTAAATTTGAATTTGAGCAGATTGTCGAGCTGTTAGAACTGTCCAGGCTGATTCGACGCAAAGCGCATCAATTATCCGGCGGGGAAGCACAGCGCGTTTCGATTGGCCGGGCTTTATTATCTGCACCGCAGTTATTGCTGCTGGATGAACCCTTAAGCGGACTGGATCAGCAGTTAAAACAGCAGATACTGCCATTTTTAAAACGCATTCAGCGCGAACTGCAGCTGGGCATGATCTATGTGACCCATCATCCGGAAGAACTGCTGGAACTTCAGGCCACGGTGTATCAAATGCAAAAAGTGCAGGGCATCAGCAGTTTGCAACGGGACAAGGTAGTACCTTTGATTCAGCCGGTTTGTTAAAGCTCGGCAATTTGCTGTTGTAGCTGCTCCATCTGCTCGGTTAACTGTTTCATCATGATTTGCGCAATCCGGGAAAGCTGTCGTTTCGGTGCCACACACAGGGCCAGCGTCAGTGGATATAAACCTTTGTCCTGAACCGGTTTAAAGATGGCTGTTTGATGTTCCAGGAGCGGCAGAGCATCTAAATAACTCATTAGCCCCAGCCCCAAATTCTGCTTTAACAATGACATTAACATGCGAATGTCATTACATTCGATGCGGCTACGCGGACTAAACTGATGGTGCTTATACAGCGCGCTGACATATTCATGAATAATCAGCGGTGGTGCTGGCATTAAATGGGCATAAGGCAAGGTATCGGAAAAATACAGCGGTGTTTGTTCTGCCAGAGGATGCTCAACTGGAATCACAAAACCCAGCGGAATTTCCACAAAAGCCACCACTTCTAAATGCGGATGCGCTTGCGGATTCAGCAGCAGGCCAAAATCCAGCTCCGCGGCCTGAATCATCTGCGCGACTTTTTCACTGTCCAGCACATGCACGTGAAAATCAATCCAGGGATAATGCTGCCTCATGTGTTGCATGGAATGCAGCACAAAACTTTCGCTGAGCGCTGAAATTAAGCCAAATTCAATGCTGCCACGATGCAGGCCCTGAATTTCATCAAAACGGATGCGGGTCTGCTGAAATTCCTTTTGCCATTTTAACAGATCGGCATACAGTAACTCTCCGGCCAAAGTCAGCCGTAGCCCATGATTCAGACGTTCAAATAGTGCAATCCCAAGTTCCTGCTCGGCCAGTACAATTTGTCGATGCACGGCAGATACCGAAATAAACAGCTGTTCGGCTGCCTTACGCAAGCTGCCGGTTTGCGCCACCGCAATAAAATATTCTGAAAAACGCGAAAATGGGGTATTCACCATTTAAGACCTGGCCAGCGTGATATTGATAGATTTTAAAAGAGCAAGATCTGCGCCAGTTCAGGCCAATTTTGACTAAAGTGTTCGAATATTTAGAACAGATCATCAAAAACATTCTAATAGACAGAAAAAGCAGAAGCTCTTAATTTAAAACAGGAAATTAACAATAAACGACATGAGAAAACCGCGGATTTCCGTTTGTTCTTGACCCTGTATAGCTTAAAAGTGAGCCAGCCTATGAATGCGATTCCTGTAATCAACCTGTTTGCCCAACCCCATGACAGCCGCTTTGATGCCAGTGACTGGCATATTCTGGCGCAGCATTGGTATCCGGTGGCACGAATTCAGGATGTCAGCAGCCAGCCGCAACAGGTGACTTTATTGGATGTGAAAATGGCGCTGTACCGGACAGAAAGCGGTGACATCCAGCTGGTACGGGATATTTGCCCGCATCGCGGTGTGCCTTTAAGCAAAGGCTGGGTGGAGGGCGATGAAATTGTCTGTCCTTACCATGGGTTGCACTATAACCGGGCCGGCAAATGCACCAAAATTCCGGCCCAGCCCGACCTGACCCAGATTTCGGAGCGTTTTAGCCTGACCATGTTTCCGGTGGTGCTGAAATATGGTCTGGTCTGGACCAGCCTGTTCGGGCGGGATGAACAGGCAGCCAATTTTCCGGTGCTGGACACCTGGGAAGATGCGGAGCATCAATCCATTTTACCGCCCAGTGTGGATATTGCCGGTTCCAGCGGCCGTCAGTTAGAAGGCTTTATTGATGTTGCACATTTTGCCTGGGTACATCATCAGGCCTTTGCCGATCGGGACAATCCGGTGGTGCCGAAATATCATACCGAACGCACTGACTATGGCCTGAAAAGTATCTATATTTCCAATGTCAGTAATTATCCGCATGGCATGCAGCATTTAGCACCCGAAGGCTTTTTATGGACGCGTGAATTTGAGGTTTATCCACCCTTTGCAGCGACCTTGACCATTTATTTTCCGAATGATGGCATCTTGAAAATCTTAAATGCCTGCTGTCCGGTATCGGCCAATCAGACCCGGCTATTTGTGCCTTTAACCCGGAATTTTGATACCACCGGTGACCTGCAAGCGGTTTACGATTTTAATGCGCAGATTTTTGCCGAAGATCAGGACATGGTGGAAAGCCAGAAACCGGAAGAGCTGCCGCTGGATTTAAGCATGGAAGCCCATTTTGAGGCAGATCGCTCCTCGGCCTTATACCGCCGGATTCTGGCCGAATGGGGTCTAAGTAAACGCTATATCGTGTAGCAAATCTCATTGAATTGAAGGCGAGTTTAGGCAGGATGACTGGCCTGATTGGATTTAAAGGCTTTATCCAGCACATGCCGGTGAATAAAACGCAGCTTGTCTTTTACCGGCTCGGTCAGTTTAAACGGATAGGCATCATCCAGCCCGATACTGCGATTCAGCGCATTCAGATTAAAGGTCAGGGCAATCCAGTTTTCTAAAATGTGTTCAATATCCTTGCCGCCAATCGGGCATTCGGTAAAGTACAGATTGGCCAGGGTACGGCCGTTACCTTGCACCCGGATTCCGGCAAAATAGGCGGTTTCTAAAGTATCCATCATGTGCAGATAATGCGCCCAGGTTTCAGCCCAGTCTTCCCAGGGATGGGTGGTGGCATAGGTGCTGATATAGCTGTCCTGCCAGTCGGAGGGCGGGCCTTGTTCATAATGGCGTTTGAGTGCCATGCCATAATCCTGACGTTCATCACCAAAATAGTAGCGGAATTCATCGACCAGTTCCGGATGGCGGTTTTGCATCACATCAAAATAATAATGGCCGCTTTCATGGCGAAAATGGCCGAGCAGGGTGCGGTAGTTTTCTCCCATGGTTACGCGCGTGGTTTCCCGGTACACCACATCGGCTTCAATGGCATTGAGGGTAATCAGACCATTGGCGTGGCCGGTCAGCACCGGTTGGCCTTCCATGGGCATTAAAAATTCATAGCGCAGGCCATAGCGGTCATCTTCAGAACGTTTTGGCCGCGGCATAATATTCATGCGCTGCGCCAGATATAAAAACCGCCGTTTAGCCTGTTCCAGATAACGCCAGTACTGGATATTTTCCGGTTCATCTAAATTGGGGATGGTGTGGGTAAGCTGGCAGGATTCGCAATAGATATTTTCATCATCGACGGGAATCATCCAGTTGCAGACCTGATAGTGACTATAATTAAAACAGGGCTTAAATTTCTGATTACGATAGCTTTCATTCAGGCTGACCCATTCATTGTCGCTATCCTTACGAAAGGTGCCCATATCTTTTTCGGAGGCAACAAAGCCAATGGGTGCCTTGCAATATTCACAAAATGAGGCACCAAAAAAAATCTGCTGATGGCATACCGCACATTCAAAATACTTCATTCTTGATCCTCAGCCTGCAGGATACGTCCATTTATCTAAACATAGATTGAGTCAGGAGGGTATTTGAAACCCGCTATAAAATTGTAGCAGATTTACAAAGTTGCCTGATGCGATCAGTCGCTTAGCCTCATTTTGAGTCGAAAAACCATGTGGATGCAAACGGCAAGCATGTGCCTTGCAGTCATTGCATTCCGGATTAAAAGGAACATAAAAGCTGCAAATAGACAGAATTGGAGATTTATTCAGCAAAGCCACGGTAAATGAATGAAAAATGGTCGAATATGCGCCATGAAAGGAGTAGATTAAACCTTATTCCCGATCATATTTTTCATACTCGCATGGCCAGTACCTGGATTCTTTTTACCCTGATGGCTGCATTTATGCAGGCCTGGCGCAATGCCTTTCAAAAACAGCTCAGCATGACGGTCGACGTTTATGGCGTCACGCTTGCACGCTTTATTTTTGCCTTGCCGTTTGCGGTCGGTTATTTGAGTTTTTTATATCTGCAGCAGCCTGCCGCAACGCCGGTTAGCTTTAGCGGGAAATTCTGGCTGTATATTGCTGTGGCGGCTTTTTGCCAGATTCTGGCCACCATTCTCATGGTGCAGCTGTTCAAGCAGAAAAACTATGCCATTGGGGTCGGACTGGCCAAAAGCGAGGCGATTCTGGCGGCTTTAATTGGCGTGGCACTACTGGGCGAATATTTAAGTCTGCTGGGCTGGGTTGGCGTCGTATTAGGCGGCGTGGCAGTCTTTTTACTCAGTAAAGGGCCGGCCAATACCAAGCTTTCTGTCAGCACGTTGGCGATTGGGGTGGGCAGTGGTCTCAGTTTTGCCATTACCTCACTGCTGGTGCGTGAAGCGAGTCTGGAACTGGAGAATTTACCCTTTTTACATCGTGCCGGCTGGGTATTATGTTTTGTGATCGGGCTGCAATGTATCAGCATGTTGTTGTATTTGGGGCTGTTTAGCCGGCATACCTTACAGGCCATGTGGCAGCGACTGGGACTGACCTTTAAGGTGAGTATTTGCAGTTTTCTGGCCTCCCTTGGCTGGTTTAGTGCCATGAGTATGCAGACTGTGGCCTTGGTCAAAACTTTGGGACAGATTGAAATTCTATTTAGCTTGCTGATTTCTGCCTTTTTCTTTAAGGAAAAACTGGCCCGAACCGATCATCTGGGCTTGGTACTGGTGGTGATTGCCGCGATGCTGGTGATCTGGGCTTAAAGTTGAAGTAGATGGGCAGGGCATCTCAGTAGAATCATCAATCTTTTTAAAAATTGCCTAAAAACAAAAAAAGATAATCCGGAGATTATCTTTTTTTAAATGCTTTCAACCGAGCTGGGTTTAGCGTTGAATAAACGCCTGCACCGCCTGATTAAAGGCTTCTGGCTGTTCAATATTGGAAATATGCGAAGCATTAATTTCAAACAGTTCAGCGTTGGCAATGCGTTGTTGCATAAATTCACCATCGGCTACAGTTGTTACCGGGTCTTGCTGACCAGCAACAATGAATACCGGTACCTGAATGTCTTTTAACTGTTCACGTACATCCGCTTTAGCCAAAGCTTCGCAGCAGCTTGCATAACCCTCAGGGCTGCCAGCTCCCAGGTCGTTTGAAAGAGTCGCTACAGTTGCTGCGTTACTTTGGATAAAGGGTTCGGTAAACCAACGACCGGCCGCCGTTGATGCAATAGGGGCCAAACCTTGTTCCCGGACCAGTGCGGCACGCTCATTCCAAGCCTGTTCCTGACCAATTTTAGCGGCTGTATTACAGACCACAACATGGCTAAAACGTTCAGGCTTGTTAATTGCCAGCCACTGACCGGTCAAACCACCCATCGAAATCCCACAGAAGGCTGCTTTTTCAATATTTAAATGATCGAGCAGATTCACCACGTCTTGGCCGAGCTGGTCAAGCGTATATGGACCTTGTGGAGCAGAAGATGCGCCGTGACCACGGGTGTCATAGCAAATGACAAAAAAGTCCTGCTGGAAGTGGTCAATTTGCGGTTGCCACATTTTAAAGTTGGTACCTAGCGAGTTAGAAAATACCAGCGCAGGTTTTGTCGCATCACCAAAGGTTTGGTAATTAATTTCAGCATCTTGAGATGTAAATGTTGGCATTGAATCCCTCCCGACCTCCCTTTAAAAAAGGGAGGGGAAATTTAATTTGTTATCGTATCTTTAAACGCGTTCAATAATCAAAGCGATGCCTTGACCGACACCAATACACATTGAGCACAGGCCATATTTGCCGCCAGTGGCTTCCAGCTGGTTCAGGGCCGTGGTGACCAGACGCGCACCTGATGCACCGAGTGGATGACCCAGTGAAATGGCGCCACCATTCGGGTTCACTTTCGCGGCACCATCTTCCAGACCAAGGTCACGGGTACACGCCAGTGCTTGAGCAGCAAAAGCTTCGTTTAGCTCAATCACATCCATCTGCTCTAACGTCAGACCGGTTTGGGCCAACAGTTTTTTAATGGCTGGCGCTGGACCAAAGCCCATAATGCGTGGTTCCACACCCACCACAGTTGCACCAATAATTTTGGCACGTGGTTTTAAACCGTATTCCGCTACCGCTTCATCAGAGGCAATTAATAATGCTGCTGCACCATCGTTAATACCTGAGGCATTACCGGCAGTCACAGTACCATCGGCTTTGACCACAGGTTTGAGTTTCGCCAGACCTTCTAACGTGGTTGATGCACGTGGATGCTCATCGGTATCGACCACAACTGGTTCGCCTTTACGCTGTGGAATGACCACAGGTACGATTTCATTTTTAAAGAAACCTTTGGCTTGGGCAGCAGCAGTACGTTGCTGGCTTTCAAACGCAAACTTGTCCTGATCTTCACGGTTAATGTTGAACTGTTCTGCCACGTTTTCAGCAGTTTGAGGCATGGTTTCAACACCATACATTTCTTTCAGTTTCGGGTTAATGAAGCGCCAGCCCATGGTGGTGTCTTCAATTTTCTGGCTACGGCCATAGGCAGATTCAGATTTACCCATCACAAATGGTGCACGTGACATGCTTTCTACACCACCCGCCACAATCAGATGTGCTTCACCAGCTTTAATGGTACGCGCCGCCATGGCAACCGCATCCAGTGATGAACCACATAAACGGTTTAAAGTTGTTGCAGGCACCTGATGCGGTACGCCAGCTAATAGCGCAGACATACGACCCACGTTACGGTTGTCTTCGCCGGCCTGGTTGGCACAGCCGTAAATCACGTCATCTACTTTTTCCCAGTTAACACTTGGGTTACGCTCCATCAGCGCCTGAATGGGAATGGCACCCAGGTCATCTGTACGTACAGGAGCAAGTCCACCTGCGTAGCGACCGAATGGGGTGCGAATAGCATCAATGATATATGCGTTTTTCATTTTTTCTGTTTCCTAAATTCTTTTTTAATCCCCCTAAATCCCCCTTTAAAAAAGGGGGACTTCTCCTCCCTTGCTTGCGCTGAGTTTTTAAAGCCGTGCTTTAAAACTCGCTCAGGGAGCTTGAGAGGGATTACTTAACCCTGTGTCGCATCAATCAGCTTCGCACCGGTCAGGGATTGCAGCTCTTCAAATGACAGACCGTCAACTTTCTCAATCACTTTCATGCCTTCAGCAGTCACATCAATCACGCACAGGTCGGTATAAATACGATCTACACATTTCAGGCCAGTTGCTGGATAGCTCAGCTCCGCTACAATTTTTGGCTCGCCTTTTTTGGTGACGTGATCCGTGGTGATAAAGACTTTCTTGGCACCAACTGCAAGGTCCATTGCACCACCCACCGCAGGAATTGCATCCGGGGCACCAGTATGCCAGTTGGCCAGGTCACCATTTTCTGCAATCTGGAAGGCACCCAATACGGCGATGTCCAAGTGACCGCCACGCATCATCGCGAAAGAATCCCCATGATGGAAGAAACAGCCACCGGTCAGCATAGTTACATATTCTTTACCGGCATTGATCAGTTCCGGATCTTCTTCACCTGGCGCAGGTTTTGGACCAAAGGCCAATAAACCGTTTTCAGAATGCAGGAATACATCTTTATCTGCAGGCAGGTAGTTTGAAATTTTGGTTGGCAGGCCAATCCCGAGGTTGACATAGGCACCATCTGGAATGTCTTGGGCAACGCGTTCAGCAATCTGGTCACGTGTTAATTTGGTATAGCTCATCGTGTTCTCCTTCACGTATTTATGCTGATTGTTCAGGCTGTTTGTCAGCAACTGACACCACATGTTGTACAAAAATACCCGGAGTGATGATGTGCTCAGGATCAAGCTCACCCAGTTCAACCACTTCAACGACCTGTGCAATGGTAACATCTGCCGCCATGGCCATAATCGGGCCAAAGTTACGTGCCGATTTACGGTAAACGAGGTTGCCCCAACGGTCGCCTTTGTAGGCTTTAATTAAAGCGAAATCGGCTTTAATCGGGTTTTCCAGAACGAAGTCTTTGCCTTCGTAATTTAAGGTCGGTTTACCTTCAGCCAGTAAAGTACCAAAGCCAGTTGGGGTGTAGATTGGGCCTAAACCCATACCTGCAGCCTGAATACGGCAAGCCAGGTTACCTTGCGGCACCAGTTCCAGCTCGATTTTGCCAGCACGATACAGTTCATCAAAAATATAAGAGTCAGACTGACGAGGGAACGAGCAGATGATTTTACGTACAGCGCCTGCTTTAAGTAATTTGGCCAAACCGTAGTCGCCATTACCGGCATTGTTATTGACGATGACCAAATCCTTGATGCCCAGTTCAATCAGGCCATCAATCAGTTCAGCAGGCTGACCTGCTGTACCGAAACCACCAATCATGATGGTTGAACCATCTTTAATTTGAGAGAGCACATCTTTTAAAGATGCTGAGCTTTTATCAATCATAGTTGTTTCCTAGTCAAACAAACTTCATTGACCCGTGCTTTTGCTTGGGCTTGAAGGTGAGGTCAGTGCTGATAAACCGGTTCTGCTTAAAATGACATGAGCCAGAATACCCAGACAAATTCCCCAAAAAACTGAGCTGAGACCTAAAAACTGCATACCCGATGCAGTTGCCAGGAAGGTAATAAGTGCTGCGTCACGCTGGTTTTCCTGATGCATGGCGGCATTTAAATTGATGCCAATGGCTCCTAGAAGTGCCAGACCGGCCAATGCTGCCACCAATTCTTTCGGGAGCAGGCTAAACAGCATCACAATGCTGCCGGCAAATAAACCGCCTAAAATGTAGAACAGGCCGTTGGCAATCCCGGCGATATAGCGCTTTTCTTTCAGTTCATGCGCGTCTTTGCCCATGCACAGCGCGGCGGTAATTGAGGCCAGGACAATAGTGATCCCGCCAACACACGCCACCGCCAGCGAAGCGATACTGGTGGTGGTAATAATGGGTTTAGCCGGCGTGTCGTAGCCACTGAGCTTTAAAATGGCCATCCCCGGTAGAAACTGACCAGACAGGCTGACTAAAATCAGCGGTAAGGCCAGGTTAAGGGTCGAGTTCCAGGTCCATTCCGGCGCAATAAACTGCGGCACTGCCAGGCTAAAACTCATTTCGACCGGATTCATGGTGCCGAGCAACAGGCTCAGGCCAATTCCGGTCAATAGCACGTACAGCATGGCATAGCGCGGACTAAAACGTTTGGCCAGTAAGAACACCAGCAACATGCCAAATACAATAAACGGCATGTTATTACTGGCAGTAAACAGGCCAAAGCCAAACTGGCACAAAATGCCGGCCATCATGCCCGCTGCAACCGCTTGCGGAATTAAGGCCAGCAATTTGTCGAAATAACCGGTAATCCCAATAATGAAAATCACCACGGCTGAGGTGATGTAGGCTGCAACGGCTTCGTTCAGGGAAATATCAGGAAAGAGGGTGACCAGCAAGGCCGTTCCGGGTGCCGACCAGGCGGTAACCACCGGAACTTTGAATTTAATTGAAAGGAAGATACCGGCAACGGCTGCGCCAATAGAAATGCCCCAAATCCATGAAATCATCATGGCATTGGACACTTGAGCCTGTTGGGCTGCCTGGAAGAAGATGATTAAAGGACCGGCATAGGAAATCAGTACAGCTAAAAATCCTGCAACTGTGGCTGATAGGGACCAGTCTTTTCTTAAGGTATCTAACAGGTGACTCATTGTTTGCCTCCGTGCAAGTCTGGCAATGATCCTGTACAAAAAAAGATGATCAGGTTAACCCTGATCACCACCGCCGACAGGAACAACTGTGCCTGTCACATATGACGCATCGTCAGATGCCAGGAATAAAATGGCATTGACTTGTTCTTGAATGGTGCCGTAACGGCCGAGGAAGGTGCGATCAATGGTCTGATCAACCACTTCCTGCATCCATGCCTGTTCTTGTTCAGACAATGGGGCAGTGTTACGTGGCACTTTACGTGGTGGCGCTTCAGTTCCACCGGTTGCCACGGCATTAACACGAATACCATCTTTCGCATGTGCAAAAGCCAGCGATTTGGTCAGGGCATTGACGCCGCCTTTAGAGGCAGAGTAAGGAATACGGTTAATACCACAGGTGGCAATAGATGAAACGTTTACAATGGTGCCTTTCTGATTTTTCAGCATTTCCGGCAATACTGCGCGGCAGCACCACATGGTTGGGAACAGTGAACGGTTCACTTCCTTGATAATTTCTTCTTCAGAAAATTCCTGGAAAGGTTTCATCCAGATGGCACCGCCGACGTTGTTGATTAAAATATCAACGCGGCCGTAAGTGTCGATGGCTTTGGCAACCACTGACTGCGCGCCAGCATAGGTTTCCAGGTCAGCATTAATGGTGACCGCATCACCACCGGCGGCCTGAATCTCTGCCAGCACTTCTGCGACATATTCAGAACGGTCGGCCATGACCACCTGGGCGCCTTCGGCTGCCACTTGCAGGGCAACCCCGCGACCGATGCCTTGGGCAGCACCAGTCACAATCACCACTTTATTTAAAAATCTTTGACGATCAGACATTGCGGGATTACTCGATTTTTAGTTAGCAGAGAATTTTTCGAACAGGAAGTTGGCCGGTTTTACACCTTCGCCATCTAACCAGCCGCGTACCGCTTCAACCATTGGTACTGGACCACACAGATACACATCAACATCGCCGCCATTGAGCCATTCGTTGTCAATATGACCAGTCACATAGCCTTTACGCTCATGTGCAGATTCCGGGTTTGCCACAACAGTGCGGTATTCGAACCATGGGAATTTGGCTTGCAGTTCGTTCAGTTTTTCCAGCGCAACCAGGTCAAAGTCATTGGTCACACCAAACACCAGACGCACTGGCTGATCTGAACCTTTTTCTTCCAGTACTTGCAGCATTGACATGAACGGGGCAATACCTGTACCACCCGCAAGCATCAGTACCGGACGCACCACGTTACGTAAGTAGAAGCTACCAAATGGACCGGTAAAGGTCATTTTATCGCCAGCTTTGGCATTTTTGCTCAAGAATTCGCTCATTTTGCCGTTTGGTACGTTACGTACTACGAAACCGGTTAAACGGTTGCCCGGTTTAGAGCTGAATGAATAAGAACGGGTTTCAGCTGTTCCTGGAATACCGACATTGACATATTGACCGGCCAGGAAGTGGATATCAGGCTGACCTTCGTCAAGCTGGATATCAAAGGTAATGGTTGAGTCAGACAGGTTCTCAACGCGAGATAAAGTACCTTCGAACGCGTGAATTTCAGTTTTACATACATCTGAAGATGCCTGAATCTGGAACACCGCATCTGAAGTCGGGCGGCATTGGCAGGCAAGGATATAACCTTCTTCTGCTTCTTCAGGTGTTAATGCATCTTCAATATAGGTTTCTTCAGGCATGTCATACGTACCTGATTCACAAAACGCTCGACAGGTACCACATGCACCGTCACGGCAATCCAGAGGGATATTGATCTTTTGACGGTAAGCTGCATCGGATAGAGTTTCACCTTGTGCAACTGTAATGAAACGAGTAACACCGTCTTCAAATTGAAGTGCAACATTGTGGTTTGACATGGCTGGAATCCTATAAAAATCTTTGAAACATTTTCAACCTTCAGCCAAGTTTCCGTTTGGCTGAAGGCCACATCAGTAAGCTAAAACAGCAGGGCTTACAGATGGTAAATATCAATTACTTGGTTGATGTAGTCGTTCTTCAGAACCACATACTTGTTCACGATTTTTGGTTCTTCGCCAGAGAAATCGATCACATAACGTGACATGCCGAAGTAGCTGTAGTTGGTTTTGTAACGGAAACTTAAAGTGTTCCAGTTAAAACGCACTGTGACTAAATCACCGTTTTGCTCAACCACTTCAATATTGCTGATGTTGTGGCTGGTACGGGTATCCGGCATGGTGGCAGAAGAGCGTTCAGTTTTAATACGGAACACACGGTCTTCAAGGCCTTGACGATCCGGGTAGTAGATCAGTGAAATTTCAGACTGTGGATCTTCAGTCAGTTTGTCATCGTCATCCCAGGCTGGCATCCAGAATTCTACATTTGGCGCATAGCACTGTAACCAGTCGTCCCATTGCTCATCGTCTAAAAAACGTGCTTCACGGTAGAGGAATTGAGCAATATTTTCTAAAGTAATCGCGCTCATGCGTTTTCTCCTTCAGTTGCAGCAAGCTCTTTCTCGTCAGCAATCGCTTTTTTCATAAGTTTGAGCCAGAATTCGTGTTGAGCAAGGTATAAACCTTCATCTTCAGTTTTAATGCCTGAAAGTTTTGGTTTTAAACCAATTTCGTTAGCCGCATCATCCGGACCTTGGATCCAGTGTTTGGCACCACGGCTCATGTCGTTCCATTCCAGGGCAATACCGGCATAACCCGCTTGACATGCACGGAACTCTTCCAAGTCATCTGGAGTTGCCATACCTGAAGCGTTGAAGAAGTCTTCATACTGACGGATACGACGTGCACGTGCATCAGCGTCTTCACCGACAGGAGCGATACAGTAAATGGTCACTTCAGTTTTGGTTGGAGACAATGGACGAAGTACACGAATCTGTGAACCGAACTGGTCCATGAAGTAGACGTTTGGATAGATACACAGGTTACGAGAACGCTCGATCATCCATTTCGCCATTGGCGCACCGAATTTCTCGGTATATTCATCTTTTTTGGCAAAGTTTGGACGGTCTTCCGGGTTGGCCCATTGTGTCCAAAGCAGCATGTGACCATTTTCGAATCCGTATGAACCGCCGCCTTGTTTACCCCAGGCACCCGCGCTCATGGCACGAATGTTGTCGCCACCTTGCTTTTCTTTACGTTGTTGAGTGGTTGCAGCATAGTTCCAGTGTACTGCAGACACGTGGTAACCATCGGCACCGTTTTCAGCAGTCAGCTTCCAGTTACCTTCATAGGTATAGGTTGATGAGCCGCGTAATACTTCCAGACCCTGGTCAGACTGACCCACGATCATGTCAATAATTTTGGTGGCTTCGCCAAGATATTCTTCTAGTGGTGGAACATCCGGGTTTAAGCTACCGAACAAGAAACCTTTGTAGTTTTCAAAACGGGCAACTTTTTTCAGGTCGTGTGAACCGTCTTGGTTGAAGCAGTCTGAATAACCTGCATCTGCCGGATCTTTTACTTTTAAAAGTTTGCCTGAGTTGTTAAATGTCCAGCCGTGGAAAGGGCAGGTATAAGTCGCTTTGTTACCGCGTTTGTAACGGCAAAGCTGCGCACCACGGTGTGAACAGGCATTGATCATGGCATTCAGTTCACCGTTACGGTTACGTGCAATGATGATCGGCTGGCGGCCCATATGAGTGGTGTAATAATCGTTGTTATTTGGAATTTGGCTTTCATGTGCCAAGTACACCCAGTTTCCCTCGAAAATATATTTCATTTCAAGGTCAAAAATGGCCTGGTCTGTAAATACTGAACGATGTAGCTTGAATTCACCTGTTTCATAGTTTTCAACAAGTAATTCGTCAATACGATCTAAATGGCTGGTGTTAATTACTGGAATACGAGGCATGTCCGTTCTCCGACTTTCCAAATTTGGGTAAGTCACCGAAATGTCTGGGAGTAGACATTTCGGTTCCCTGTATGATTAAGCGCTTGCGCGGCGGCGTTCAACTTCAGTAGAAGGAGCACCTTCTTTATCTTTCTGAAGAACTACATCAAAACGGATGTATTTGAACGGACCTTTCAAGCCACGACGCGCGATTTCAGCTTCATCAGTCACATCTTCAGCAACGGCTACCAGACCTTCACGTGTACCGAATGCGAAGTCGTCCCATAAGTATTTGTCACCCTCAATGTTGAATTGAGTTGTCAATTTACGGTGACCCGGTGCAGAGATGAAGTAGTGCACGTGTGCAGGACGTTGACCGTGACGCGCGATCTGGTTCAATACGCCTTGTAAAGGACCTTCTGGGTTCAGGCCATAACCTACAGGCATGGTAGTTTGTGCAACGTAGTTACCTTGGTCGTCTGCTAAAATGCTGCGACGCAGGTTGAAGTGTGATTGCGACTTGTCTAAGAAAGAGTAGTTACCATGGCTGTTGGCGTGCCACATTTCTACCTTCGCGCCTGGCAGGATGTTGCCATCAGTGTCAGTCACTTGACCTTCAATGATTAATGTTGCGATTTGACCTTCTTCAGAACCGTCGTCCATACGTGCAAAACCTACTGATTCAGGTGCGCCTGCAACATATAAAGGACCTTCAATTGTACGTGGCGTACCGCCAGTCAGGCCTGCTTTGGCATCTGCTTCGTCAGCACGAAGATCAAGGAAGTGTTCCAGACCAACTGCAGAACCCATTAATGCAAATTCATCTGCTTTGGCGATGTCAATAATGGTTTCAATACCTTTCCATACTTCAGACTGGCTTAAATCCAGGTCTTCAATCGCTTGGAAAAGATCAGTTACAAGACGTACCACAACCTGTTGAACGCGTGGATTTACCGGACCCTCTGCAGTGTCGACGTTACAAGCCTTAACTACGTTTTCAATTGTTTGACGATCCATACAATTACTCCTTGAATGTATGTATATAGTTGTCGTGGCTGCCTGAATGCTTGTTTGGCTGGCTGATCTGGCTGGCCACAATCCTTGTTTATTTACCCTTTGGATTTCTAAAGTCGCTACCCCGATAGCGGCTTTAAATTCTTAAAATACCGATATGAACTGTGAATCAGGTGTCATCATCACGGACAGAAGATGGGTGGCGGTTAAGCGCCATCACTTCAATATTCATGTATGGATACAACGGCAGACCTTGCAGCAGGTTGTGCAGTTCTTCGTTGCTCTCAACATCAAAAATACTGATGTTTGAATACTGGCCTGTAATGCGCCAGATATGACGCCATTTACCTTGGCGCTGTAATTCCTGCGAATATGCCTTTTCAACGGCTTTAATTTCATTAGCGCGTTCAGCTGGCATATCGAGTGGAATATTGACATCCATGCGTACGTGGAAAAGCATGTCTAGCTCCTTTATTGACGACGTAAGCGGTCAAGCTTGTCTTCATCCAGTTCAATACCTAAACCGGCAGTGGTTGGTAACACCAATTCAAAGTTTTGATATTGCAATGGTGTTTTTAAAATTTCTTCCGTCAGTAGCAATGGACCAAACAGTTCGGTGCCGTAAGCCAGGCTTTCAAAAGTCGAGAACACATGCGCTGAAGCAATGGTTCCTACCGGGCCTTCCAGCATGGTGCCGCCGTATAGGTCGATATTGGCCAGCTTGGCAATTTTGCCAACCTCACATCCTTCAATCAGGCCGCCGGACTGCGCCACTTTAACTGCAAAAACTGATGCGCCATTGTTACGGGCAATCTGGTAAGCGCTGTTTGGACCCATTAACGATTCGTCTGCCATAATGGCAATATCGAAACGGCGGGTGAGGCGACGCATCGCATCGAGGTTTTCAATGCCGCATGGCTGTTCAATCAGGTCAACACCGCCATCTTGCAGCAGCTGAATACCTTTAATGGCTTCAAGCTCTGACCAGGCACGGTTGACGTCAACACGAATAGAAACGTCTTTGCCTAATGCTTTTTTGATTGCCAGCACGTGTTCAACATCTTCTTCAACCGGACGAGAACCGATTTTCAGCTTGAACACATTGTGACGTTTGATTTCAATCATCTTCTGCGCTTCAGCGATGTCTTTTTCAGTATTGCCTGAAGCCAATACCCAAAGAACAGGAACGCTGTCACGTAAACGGCCACCAAGAATTTCACTCAGTGGTAAACCGAGGCGCTGTGCCTGAATGTCCAGTAAAGCAGTCTGGATGGCACATTTGGCAAAACGGTTGCCGTTAATATTCTTTTTCAGGGCGCGCATGGTTTGTGCAAAGTTCAAACCAGCCAATGTTTTTAGTAAAGGTGCGAAGTAAGTATCAATATTGGTTTTTACGCTTTCTGGGCTTTCTTCACCGTAGCCTAATCCACCAATTGTGGTTGCTTCGCCCCAGCCCACAAAACCATCGTCTGTGGAGATCTTTACCAATACCAGGGTTTGCGTCTGCATTGTCGCCACCGCCATTTTGTGTGGACGAATGGTCGGAATCTCGACAAGCATGGTTTCAATGGATTTATACATCACTTTACTCTTCGCAATCTTGCGTTGTGTATCTGATGTGATATACCTTAAAAGAATAGAAACGCACTGTCGAAGATCATTTTGGCATTTTATTATATTCTAAAGGTATGGAAAGGGTATGGAACTTAGACATCTCAGATACTTTGTTGCTGTGGTAGAAGAACAGAGTTTTACCAAAGCAGCTGAAAAACTGTTTATTGCGCAACCACCTTTAAGCCGTCAGATCCAAAATCTGGAAAGTGAGCTTGGAATTCAGCTATTTGAGCGCGGTAGCCGCCCATTACAGACCACTCCGGCAGGCCAATTTTTCTATCAGCATGCCGTAAAACTTTTGTCTAATGCGGAAGAGATCAAAACCATGACCAAGCGGGTGGGAATGGTCGAGAAAACCGTGACCATTGGTTTTGTGGGCTCTTTACTTTATGGTTTACTCCCCAGAATAGTCTATTTATTCCGCCAACAACATCCTAATTTAAAGATAGAACTGGTTGAAATGACCACCACCAACCAGATTCAGGCCTTAAAGGAAGGTCGTATAGATGTCGGATTTGGCCGTTTACGCATTTCCGATCCGGCCATTCGACGTATTTTATTGCGTGAAGAACCGCTCATGGTGGCGGTGCATGACAGTCATCTATTTGCAACAAAGCGGCAGGGTATATACCTTTCAGATATTGTCGAAGAAAATATTTTTCTCTATCCAAACCATCCCAAACCGAATTTTTCGACCCAAGTGCGCGGCCTGTTTTCCGAATACAGTCTGGAGCCGCGCAGTTTAAAAGAAGTGCGTGAAATTCAGCTGGCTTTGGGGCTGGTAGCTGCCGGCGAAGGTATGTGTATAGTCCCGGAAAGCGCGCGTACCATACAGTTGCCGCATTTGAACTATATTCCTTTACTCGATGATGCTGCTAAAAGCCCGATTTTCCTGGCGATTCGCAGTATGGATGAAAGCGAAGATATCCGCTCGCTGTTTGACAGTATTTATCAGGTCTATGATCTGGAAGCGATTAAATATGATCGTACTGTAATTTAAGGGCGTTGAAGTTTAGCTCTTTCCATCCTTTATATAGATAAAGTTGCAACAGGTCTGAACGGCGCGCTTTTGTTCAGACCTTTTTTTATGTTTCACAGCTTAAAAATAAACTTTAATTTATATTTCTTACATAAAGATAGATTGTTTAAAACATAAACAATTGTTTATAAAACTAATTTTTTCGCCTAACTTTTTAGGTATGAATATATATGCAATCGGTTTTGGACAAAAATAACGCATTGGGTCATTGTTTACAAAAATTTGGACGGTTTCACAAGCAGGAGGCTTATCGTGAATACAACAGATTCAGTAAACATCAATACGGTGGTTGATAACGCGAAATTTACGCCATTTCACTGGGGCGTACTTTTATGGTGTTTATTAATTATTATCTTCGACGGCTATGACCTGGTTATTTACGGGGTGGCTTTACCACTATTGATGCAGGAATGGTCACTTGGTGCGGTAGAGGCAGGGCTATTGGCCAGTACCGCGCTGTTCGGGATGATGTTCGGTGCCATGAGTTTCGGAACGCTCTCCGATAAACTGGGCCGAAAAAAGACCATTATGATCTGTGTGGCCATTTTCAGTGGCTTTACCTTCCTGGGCGCTTTTGCCAGTAACCCGATTGAGTTTGGTATTTTACGTTTCCTTGCCGGTTTAGGTATTGGCGGCGTGATGCCAAACGTGGTGGCACTGATGACCGAATACGCACCAAAACGGATTCGGAGTACTCTGGTTGCCGTGATGTTCAGTGGCTATGCCATTGGCGGGATGACCTCTGCCTTGTTAGGTGCATGGCTGGTGGCAGATTATGGCTGGAAAATCATGTTCTACCTAGCCGGTACACCATTATTGCTGTTACCGCTGCTGTGGAAATTCTTGCCAGAATCCCTGATGTTCCTCACTAAAAAAGGTGAAACAGAACAGGTCCGCACCTTTGTACAAAAAATTGCTCCAGAACAGAATATTGCGCCAAATACCCAGTTTGTGCTGAATGAAGTGATGGCCGGTGATGAAGCCCCATTACGTGCACTGTTCCAGCAAGGTCGTACCTTCAGTACCTTAATGTTCTGGGTTGCGTTCTTCATGTGTCTGTTAATGGTCTATGCATTGGGCAGCTGGTTACCAAAACTGATGATTCAGGCCGGTTATTCACTCGGTGCAAGTATGCTGTTCCTGTTCGCGCTGAATATTGGCGGTATGGTCGGTGCAATTGGTGGCGGTGCCTTGTCAGATCGTTTCCATCTGAAACCGGTATTGACCATTATGTTCACCGTGGGGGCAATTGCGCTAATCCTGCTTGGCTTTAACAGTCCACAGCCAGTGCTGTATACCTTAATTGCCATTGCCGGTGCAGCCACCATTGGATCACAAATTTTACTATATACTTTCGTCGCACAGTTTTACCCGACTACAGTACGTTCAACCGGTATGGGTTGGGCCTCTGGAATTGGCCGGATCGGCGCGATTGTCGGGCCTGTGCTGACTGGTGCACTGCTGACTTTAAACCTGCCACACCAGATGAATTTCATGATGATTGCCATCCCTGGTCTAATTGCAGCCGTAGCGATCTTTATGGTAAATCTGAAAGTCTCGGTAGATGGTGCCAAAGCCAAGCAGGAAAGCTTCGCCAACAGCAATGTCAAAGCAGTCAAAAGCTCTGCACATTAATCTCTGAGCAAACCGCTAGCTTGAGTTCTTCAGGCTAGCCAAACTTTAAAACAATGAAACTTTGTCAGGAACGACAAAAACGGATAGTCACAGGATAAGTGTGCCCATGAAAACAATGATGATCAAACCTTTAGTAATTGCTGTCGGTTTAACAATGAGTGTAATGGCCAATGCGCAAAGCAGCCAGGAAGTTGAGCAGCTTCGTCAGGAAGTGCAACAACTGAAAGCACTTGTTCATCAATATGCTCAACAAAATCAAACGGTTCAAGCGAATTTAAACCAACTTGCCAATACTGCGGTACAACCACCTGTTGCACAAAAAGCCAGCACTGAAAAGCGCGGCTTGGGTATGACGCTGGGTAATGCTGAATTTAACCTGTATGGAAACGTCCGTATGGATGGTTCTTATCAGGTTGAGGGCAGTAGCCGAGATTTGCCATATAACCATATTAATGCCGTAGCGTTAGAAGGCAATAATGAAAGTAGTGATCGTTTAAGATCAACGCTTTCTGCTACACGTTTAGGTTTGGATTTCAAAAGCCCTGTGGGTGATCAAGACGTAAAAGGTAAAATTGAAGTCGACTTCTTGGGCGGTTCAAATTTTGATAACTTACGTATTCGTCATGCTTACTTAAATTATGGCAACTGGTTAATTGGTCAAACTTGGTCAAACTTTGCGGTACCGGATTATATGCCGGAAACAGTCGATGCTTTGGCCTATGCCGGTGGCGCAGTTAAACGTACCCCGCAAGTGCGTTATACCGCGAAATTCAGCCCGCAAACCAATCTGGTGGTGGCTGCTGAAGACCCAAAAGATAACAGCATCACCCAGCGTTTACCGGCTTTAACTGCGCGCTTAAATCATCAGTTCGCCGATAACATGAGCGTGAGCGCACGTGCCATGGGCCATGAAAAACGCATCAATTCTGATGAAGAAATGGCGTGGGGTGTGGGCTTGGGTGCTAAATATGATGTGACCCCAAGCACGACTTTAAAAGCAGACTACTACCATGTGAAGGGTGATAGCAGTTTTGTGTCTTTTGCCAATACCGGCACCATCCAGGGGGCGAATGGTCTGGAGCAAAGCGAGTTTGATTCGATTACTGTCGGTCTGACCCAGAAGTTTAATGAAAAACTTCGCGGCACAGTGGGTTATGGCTATATGAGCTTTGATCAGGATGCTGATTATCTGGCAGCGACTCCAGCAGATAAACGAACTGGCGTTAACAAAGACTTATGGCAGGCATGGGCCAATGTCTTCTATAGCCCGATCAAGCCAGTTAGCTTAGGTCTGGAATATGTCTATGGTGAGCGTGAAGCAGTAGTCCCTGCGGCCAATGGCAGCAAAACAGGTGAAGACAACCGTATTAATATGGTGGCCATCTATAACTTCTAATTACACGCTATAGATTAAAAAAGCCGGAAGGACACTTCTGGCTTTTTTGTTTTTAGACTTTTTTGGACTTAAGTCTAATGTGGGGGACAATTACAGCAAAAATATCAGGCATTTTCACCGAGTCTGACAAAAGCATACGACATTTTCATGAAAAATCCTGCGCCTGCACAAAAGCAAATCAGAACAATAAAACTTCTCCCATCGAAGTTGGGACCGAAAAAGTGCAGAATCTTGTCAGACAAAACCAGCTAAAACATAAGGAAAAGACAAGTTTTGTCCTGCATTCACATGGAATCGAGATCATGAATCTATATAGTGGGCATGAACATTAAAAAAAGAACATCCGTTCACTGAAAAAATCATGAGGCCGCTATGAGCACTTCTGTAGAGTATAAACCCGAGTGGATTCGAGAAGATTTTATTGATTTTATTGCAGAAAAAATAAATCCAGTCTGGGCATTGAAAAAAGTCAAAGCCTGCGTTGTTGAAATTCAGGCATTAAGTCCAGACTTTTATAAAATTCATTTACGTCCCAACCAGAATTTTCAGGCACAGCGTTTTCAGGCCGGACAAAGTATTCTGATCACGCTGGCGATGAATGGGGTCCGCCAGCAGCGCAGCTATTCCATTGTCACTTTGCTCGATAACGGCGATGTGATTCTGGCCATCAAACGGCAAGGCAAAATGTCCAATGCCTTGACCCGGTTACCGGCAGGGGCTGTGGTGGAGCTGTCCCAGCCGCAGGGCAATTTTGTGCTGCCGACACAAGTTCCATCTTTATGTTTTATTGCATCGGGCAGTGGGATTACCGCCATTTATTCCTTATTACAAAAAGCCGTGGTCAGCTCGACCCAGCCGATAGACCTGCTGTATTTCACCCGGGATGATGCCTTCCATGCCGAAATTAAAACCCTGGCGCTGATGTATCCGCATTTTAAATATCATCATTTTAATACCGTAGAACAGCATCAGCATCTGTCTTTGAGCTTACTGCAAAACACGGTCGAGCAACTGGGTGAGCGACATATTTATGCTTGTGGTTCAGCCTCGATGATGCAGGCCGCCCAGCAGATTTGTCAGCAGCTGGATTTAAGCGAGCAGTTTCATTCCGAGTATTTTCAAATGACCGCAGATGAAACTCTGGAGGCGCAGCCGGTGCAGTTCTTGCGCTCGCAGCAGGATTTTCAGGCCAACAGTAATTTGCTGGACAGTGCCGAAGCCGCCGGGTTAAGACCGGCCCATGGCTGTCGCATGGGTATTTGCAATACCTGTTCCTGTACCAAAGTCAGCGGCAGCGTGCGTAATCTGCTGACCGGTGAAATTAACCATAACCATAATACCCAAATCAAACTTTGTGTGACGCAGGCAATCAGTCCTGTCGTGATTAACTTATAATCTGGAGGGAACATCACATGAATATGCCTGCCGCGTTACATCCGAACAGCAAGTCAAAATATTTAACCGAGGCTCAGATTCAGGAATTTGGTGCCAAAGTGGAAGCCATCCGCCGTGAAGTCATGGACAATCTGGGGGAAAAAGATGCCCAGTATATTTATAAAATCCGTAATTTTGTCCGCTATAGTGAAATTGCCTCACGTGGGATGCTGATGTTTGGCGGCTGGATTCCGCCAGTATGGTTATTGGGGACTGGTTTACTCGGATTATCCAAAATTGTTGAAAATATGGAGCTGGGTCATAACGTCATGCATGGCCAGTTTGACTGGATGAATGATCCGACCCTGAACGGTGCCAGTTATGACTGGGACACCATTGCCACCGGAGACGACTGGAAATATACCCATAACTATATTCATCACACCTATACCAATATTGTCGACAAAGACCACGATGTCGGCTATGGCTTGCTACGGGTTAGCGAAGCACAAAAATGGGAACCGCGTTTTTTGATGAATATTCCGCTGGCCATTCAGCTGATGGTATTTTTTGAATGGTATGTGGGGCTGCAACGTCTGCATTTAGAAGATGTACTGGTTTATAAAACCAAAACCTGGAAACAGGTCTGGGATGAAGCGGCCGGTTTAAGAAAGAAAATGCGCCGTCAGGTGGTCAAAGATTATGTCTTTTTCCCGCTGCTTGCCGGGCCAAATGCCATTCCGGTTTTTGCCGGCAATGCTGTCGCCAATGTGATTCGCAGCCTGTGGGCATCCGCGGTGATCTTTAACGGCCATTTCACTGAAGATGCGGAAAATTTTGAAGCCGACAACACCGAAAATGAAAGCCGGGCTGAATGGTATATCCGCCAGATTCGCGGTTCGAGTAATTTTAGTGGCACCCAGTGGCTGCATATTTTAAGTGGAAATTTAAGCCATCAGATTGAGCACCATTTATTTCCGGATATGCCGGCCAACCGTTATGCCGAAGTAGCGCCAAAAATTAAAGCGCTGTGTGCAGAATATGGTATTCATTATAATGAAGCCAATTTTATCCAGCAGTTTTCCAGTGTCTGGGTGCGTCTGGCCAAGTGTTCGGTGCCAAATCACTGGCAGGACAAAATCGGGCAGGGCGGTCACCTGATTCGTACCTGTCTGGCCCAGCTGAAAGCCAAATTCCGGTAACAGCAGATTTTAGCCAGCTTTTATAAGACCAGAAGATAAGATGTCTTTTGGTCTTTTTTATTTTGCATAACTGCTGCATTTTTTACTCAAGACTCAAACTTGAGTGCAACAGCGCTACAGGAGCATGAGCTATTTTTACAGAAAAACGCCCGGTCTTGCCGATTATGTAACTGAATTATCTTTATAAGTTTCTGATATCTCTGCGCTTTATTTTTGAGCAGCTGGCAAGTTAACGTGGTTTAACAAAACTGAACTATGGTGATTTTGGCGAATCTCCTAAGCTGGTTTGAGTGAAAAATAATGGAAAATAACAAGATGTCAGTTGTCTCTCAGAACAGTTATCGCCCCTTAAAACTCGAACGACAAAAAAGCTATCGGGAGCTGTTTCATTTCTTTCTGGATGAAAGCACGCCAGCACCAGAAAAAGAAAAGCTTTCGGCCCAGCTTTTACAGCGCGAGCTTCACCAGATAGATCCCCCATCTATTCCTTTACCCGATGAGCCAGTCCAGATCAAAGACTGGCTTTTTCAGCAGAATATGCAGAATTGTGAACGCTATCAGCAGTATTTAAGCCGGCGTCAGGCTGGTGGTCAGCGTGAATACTTTCAGCATGTAGCAGCAGCCTATGACTTTCTGGTGAAAGTCGCGCCAGTAAAATATGTCGATGGTTCCTGGCTGTATAGCACCTTAAAACATTGGTCTGATCCGAATTTTCAGCATCTGATTATGATTTATCTGGAAGAGCTGGGCCTCGGTTCAGCCAAAGCCAATCACGTGTCGATGTATCAGCAATTGCTCAGCAGTCTGAATCTGCAAGATCTGGTCGAAGGACTGGAAGATGAATACTATTATCAGCCCGTGGTACAACTGGCGCTGGCCTATGCGCCGCAGCAATATCTGCCGGAAGTGATTGGTTTTAATTTAGGCTATGAACAGTTGCCGTTGCATTTGCTGATCAGTAATTATGAACTGGCCGAGCTGGGGCTGGATCATCAGTATTTTAATGTGCACATTACCATTGATAACCTGGACAATGGTCACGCGCATCGTTCAGTCGCTGCGCTGGAATATGCCTATAGTCAGGCCGCCAATAAAACAGAGTTTATTGAAAAACTGAAACGTGGCTATGCCCTGAATGATGTTGGCCTAGGCTCTACGGAAATTATTAAAAACAGTGATTTAACCCCGCTAATTGAAAAGATTTTCAAGAAAAAAGCTGTAGTCGGCAAGCTGATTCATAATAACCGCTGCCGCTTTGCTCAAGCATCGGTGAATGAATGGCTCAGCAATGACCAGAAAGTGGTCGAGTTCCTTCAGGTATTACAGGATAAACAGTGGATTAAACGCGGCCAGCATCCGAGTGAAAGCCGCTTCTGGCAGCTGATTCACAATGAAGAAGGCAAAATGTTCGGTGTATTTTCAGTCGCTGAACAGCAGATTATTTATGACTGGATTGCTCAAGCCTATACCGAACGCCGTGCGCCGTTCAAAGCCATAACGCCAGTGCAGCAGGCCGATGATTATATTGTCGATTATTTCAATTCCAGCGAACAGCAGGCCTTGCAGCAACAACTGAAGCTGGCGCGTAACGCGGAAGAAAAAATCAATCTGCTGTTGCCTTACTTGGCGCCGCATCAGCATCATAATCCCACTGGTTTATGGGCCACGCGTCAACTGACCCAGTTTTTATTCCCGCAGGCGCTGCAGCAGATTCAATAAAATCTGATGATCTACTTGTCATCACCTAACAAAATGCTAATCCTAAGGATTGGCATTTTTATAGAAGTTTAAAAGGGTTCCAGCAGAACAGAAGGGCATTTAGTGAGATTTCTTTTTACCGCCGCCATCCTGTTTATTGACGGTAGACCAGCCAATGCGTTCTGCTTCTTCTTCGGAATGGCCTCGCTCTTTTTCCGATTCAATAATATGGCGGGCCTGACGTTTCTGCTTGTCGGTATAGGCCGACTTATCACCTCTAGACATCAGTTTCACTCCTGTATAGATCTGCATGTTTCAATAAAACTCAAAATGTTATCTACATTGCTTGTGTGCCTTTAAATGCCGTTAACCATTGACAATAGTACCGCCATTGACATGAATCACCTGACCGGAAATATAGCTGGCTTCATCGGAGGCTAAAAACAGATAAGCCGGCGCAACTTCACTTGGCTGACCCATGCGGCCCATGGGGGTATCTTCACCAAAACCTTTTAGCTGTTCTTCATCAAAACTGCTTGGAATTAACGGCGTCCAGATTGGGCCGGGTGCGACACCATTCACCCGAATCCCGGTTTTATTTTTTAGCAGGTTGGTCGACAGGCTACGGGTAAAAGCGGTAATTGCCCCTTTGGTGCTGGCATAATCAATCAGCTCATTATGGCCCTGATAGCTGGTGATACTGGTGGTATTGATAATACTGTCACCGGCCTGCATTTGAGGAATCAGCAGCTGGGTCACATAAAACAGCGGGTAGAGGTTGGTTTCAAAGGTTTTATGCAGCTGTTCGGGATTAATATCTTCAATGGTTTTTTGTGGATATTGCACAGCAGCATTATTGACCAGAATATTAATATGCGGAAACTGCTGCAAAGCCAGATCGACCATCTGCTGCACTGCCGCATGTTGGCGCATGTCACACTGAATCAGCAGACATTGACGACCTTCCTGCTCAACCAGTCGCTTGGTGTCTTGCGCATCCTGATCTTCTTCTAAATAGGGAATAATAATATTGGCACCTTCGCGGGCAAACAGCACTGCCACGGAGCGGCCGATGCCGCTATCACCGCCGGTAATTAAGGCCACCTTGTCTTTGAGTTTTTGACTGCCCTGATAATTGCTTTTAATAATTTCAGGTTCGGGCGTCATTTTATATTGCACACCGGGCTGATGCTCCTGTTTCTCTTGCGGAGATGGGCTGTCAGGATAATGATTCATGGAGTTCTCCAAATTTTAGGGTCGATTTATTGTTTTGCTCAATCAGATGAAATCGTTAGCGATAAAAAAGCACGAGTCTGGGCAGATCGTGCTTTTTAGAAGTTATACCGCTTCCCACTGACGGGTGACTTCTTCAGAATTCTTGTTCAGGATAATCTGGTTGCCACGAATTTCTTCCACCCAAGAGATCGGAATGTAATGGTGCATCCCATCGCCAGAATCCTGCTTGGTCAGTTTGATTTTATCGCTGCCTTCCAGATGATCGACCGTACCGACATGGGTGCCGCATGAGGCAATAACTTCGCTATGTTTCTGAATGTTATTTAAATTAATATCAGCCATTTTTATTACTCCAATTCAGATGAAATAAATATCTCTATTTAATTTAAACGCCTCAAAGAGATAAAAATAGCTTTATTTAAAATCGAAACAACTCCGCCATAGAGTATAACAATTCACTACATGCAGATATATATTACACATTATGAAATATCTAAATGATTGAGGCTAAATTTAAATAATTAAAGCTATTGTTATATTGAAATAGATGAGTTGAGATAATCAAAAATCATATATTTATAAATCTAATTTTATTATTTTTAAATAAAAATTATAAACTACAGAAGATCTCTAGCTACTTATTGGTTTAAACGCTTAATCCTGAAACAGCTAGCTGGTTGAGCGGTCGGAATAATCAAAACTGAAAGGGCAGGGCTGTGTATCTGTATGTAAGCCAATTTTCAGGCAATCACTAAAACTCATTAAACTGATTGAATAAAACAATCAACCTATTAAGCATTTGTTTTTAAATGATTATATAAAAATATTGCAGCTGGAATTTTTCAAAAAAATGAGAAAAATGAAGTACTTTTTGTCATTACAAAATTGTTTGTAAAATAGACAAAAAAGGGCTGTACAGTGCTGTGAATTGTGTATAATTCCGCCAACAAAAGCCCCTGCAAGTTTATAGATTTTTCTATAAGTGTGCAGGGGTTTTTCTATGGACAATTTTTTGGAATGGGATGCCCTGTTTTTAGAAGGTGGCACATACATGTTGTTTTCCAAAACCACAGTCGTCGATGCATCTGCCCAGCTCAATGCACAAGGTCTGGCAACCAAACTCAGCTTTTTTGGTCTGGGTTTAAGTACGGCATCTTGGGCACCGCTCATTCCATTTGCACAACAACGTCTTTCTTTAAACCATGCAGACTTTGGCCTGTTGCTACTCTGTATGGGGATTGGATCGATGCTGGCCATGCCTGCGGCCGGTCTGTTAATCCAGCGTATTGGCTGCCGTATTTTAATCGGGATTGCGCTGGTTGCAGCGATGATCATTTTGCCGTTACTGACGGTATTTGGTACTGCCTTAAGCATGGCAATTGTGCTGTTTATCTTTGGGACCGCGGTGGGTGCATTTGGGGTGGCCATTAATTTACAGGCGGTGATTGTTGAAAAGAACAGCCTGAAAAATATGATGTCCAGCTTCCATGGTATGTGCAGTCTGGGCGGTTTACTTGGTGTGCTGACTGTGACTGTGCTGCTGTCATTGGGTGTTTCACCGCTAATGAGCGCTTTAATCATGAGCGCGGTGCTGGCCTTTATTGCCATTCTGGCCGTTCCCAACAGCCTGTCTGAAATTGAGAAAAAATCAGACACAGCCCCAGAAGACACCGCACCATCAGCGAAGCAGAAATTTCGCCCAAGCCCGATGATTCTGTTAATTGGTTTGGTCTGTTTTATTGCCTTTTTATCAGAAGGCTCAGCAATGGACTGGAGCGGGATTTATCTGGTCAGCAACTTTGGGATGGACGCTTCTTTTGCCGGTCTGGCCTATACCTTCTTTGCCATTACCATGACCATCGGCCGTTTTTCTGGACGTCGCTTACTAAGAATGTGGGGCGAGAAAAACATCATCACCTATAGCGCGCTGTGTGCGGCCTTGGGTCTAGGGATTATTGTGATGGCGCCGCACTGGGCAGTAGTCCTGCTGGGCTATGCCTTACTCGGTTTTGGCTGTTCCAATATTGTGCCGGTGATGTTCTCCCGTGTTGGCCGTCAGAACATTATGCCTAAAGCGGCTGCTTTATCGCTGGTATCGACCATTGCCTATAGCGGTTCATTAAGTGGCCCGGCGCTGGTCGGTTTCTTAAGTGAAGCCATTGGCCTGAGCACCGTCTTTGCGCTGGTGGCCTTATTGCTGCTGTCGATTGCTGTCTTAAACCGCTTTACCCAGGTCGACTAAATCGGACATTCAGCTACTTATCTGTGTCTTCCTTTTCGCCAGTCAGCGCTCACTGACTGGCTTTTTTTATATTTAAGCCGCAATTCATAAGACAATGAAAGTGAAATCAAGGGACTAAAGAATATATTTAAAAATTATGGACTCTATTTAAATATTTTTTATTATTAAGAAAATAAACCACTTCATCTTAACGCGTCTATTATTTCATTTTGTAAATAAAAACAGCTGAAATATAAAGATGGTAAAAAATTAAAAAAGATATTTAAAAGAATAAAATTTTACTATTTTAAATACAGCCTGTTAATTTTTTAAAATAAAAAAGACCTGCTACATTCCAATGATCTGAAACAAAGCGCGGCTGTTTATCTTAATTTTCACTCTTATCTTAAAAGAGTCGCAACATAGACAATCAAAATAAATAACAGGAAGGGTGAATCATGGCCAATACACGTAATGAGGGTACTTCAAATCGTGGATTTGCGAGTATGGATCCAGATGAACAAAGAGAAATTGCCAGTCGTGGTGGGCGCGCAGCCCATGCCAGCGGCAATGCGCATGAGTTTACGTCAGAAGAAGCACGCCGTGCCGGCGCCAGAAGTCATATAAACGATGACAATCGCCGTGGTCGCAACCGCGATGACGATGATGATGACGATCGCCGTGGCCGCAGCTCATCTTCCAGCACGCGTAAACGCGACCGTTATGGACGCTTTACCTCGGACTAGTACAGCTTGCTAAAAAACATAGGCTTAATCTGACCGGATAAAACAGCAATCGTTTTTGTCCGGGAAGATTAAGCCTATTTTTATGGGGGAATGAATGTGGTTTTGATCTTTACTTGATCATCTTTATGAATAAGGTAAGCGCAGATTTTTGTGATTGCTTAGAGTTTTAAGCTCAACACAAACTCATCTTAATAGGATTTATACGGCAAAAATTTCCCGGATAGCACCACATTTACCCGGTCGCCATTTTCATGGCTTTCCCGTTGAATATCTATACTAAAATCAATTGCGCTCATAATCCCGTCGCCAAATTCTTCATGAATCAGCTCTTTAATGGTAGAACCATAGACATTCACCACTTCATACCAGCGGTAAATTAAAGGATCGGTCGGAACGCTGGTTGGCAGAGAGCCTTTATACGGCACAATCTGTAACCAGGCCACGGCTTCATCACTCAGGTTAAATATCTGACCAATTTTTTCGGCCTGTTCCTTATTCAAGGCCATTTGCCCCAAACAGGCTGCCGTCACCCATTCTTTGGATAAACCAATTTCCTGCGCCACACTGGACCACTGAATATTGTTCAGTACCTTGGCAGATAAAATCATGTCTGTCACTTGTTGGCGGTGGCTAATCATATCTATTTCCTCAACTGCTTATGGCTAAAACACTGAGAAGGGAAAAGCACAATGTATGCCAGCTTAAAATCAGCTCAGATCTTGAATCTGACCATGGCGTAAATTCATCTTTCACCAAAAGTTGGTACGTTCCTTGCTGTATCTCCACTGAACTGATGGCAATGACGCCATAAATTTTTAAAACATGTTAGATGATTCAGGCAATGGCGCCTAAGACGTGAAAGTCGTCTTGGGCGCTTTTTATTTGCAAATCATCTCACCGCTAAATTTCAATCGTTGAGGGGTACTCGCAATGGCTTATCTTGCACCTTCCGAATTTGCAACCAAAGTTGTGGATGCCGGTGAATCGAAACTACATATGGCAAACCGTGATGTGCTGATCCGCGCCACCATGGCCGGGGCTATTCTGGCGCTGGCAGCGGTTTTTGCAGTCACCATTGCAGTGCAAACCGGCGTGCCTTTAATTGGTGCATTATTATTCCCGGTGGGCTTTTGTATGCTGTATCTGCTGGGCTATGACCTGCTGACCGGGGTATTTGTCCTGACGCCATTGGCCTGGCTGGATAAACGTCCGGGCGTGACCTGGGCCAGAATCCTGAAAAACTGGGGCGTGGTCTTTGTCGGTAACTTCACTGGTGCGCTGATTGTGGCGGTGATGATGGCAGCGGTCTATACCTACGGCTTTTCGACCGAACCAAACAAGGTCGGTCTGGCGATTGCACATATTGGTGAAGACCGGACGCTAGGCTACAAAGAATATGGCGTAGCTGGCTGGATCACGATTTTTATTCGCGGCATGTTGTGTAACTGGATGGTGTCGCTTGGCGTGATTGGCGCGATGATGTCGACCACCGTTAGTGGTAAGTTTATTGCGATGTGGATGCCGATCATGCTGTTCTTTGCCATGGGCTTTGAACACTCGGTGGTGAATATGTTCCTGTTCCCGTTCGCGATGATGATGGGCGGCGATTTCTCGGTGATGGACTACTTTATCTGGAATGAGTTACCGGTAGCGCTGGGGAACCTCGTAGGTGGTTTGGCTTTAACTGGTCTTGCGCTTTATACCACGCATGTCCGCACTGCACCAAAACGCGAGTTCTAAGTTTTAAGCACACAGGATGAATTCAGGAATCAGGGAAGATTCCAGCCAGTTGAGAACAGTGCATGTCCACTTTGCCATCTTCACACCAGACTTCACTTCAAATTCGGCTTGGGCAATATAGTGCTGCCGGCCGCAAAGAGAGCAATCAGGATTTTCACGGCGCGGCCGTTCCGGAGGGCTATCTGGCACAGCAAAAGGGCATTGCCTGTGCCATTGCCGATGGTATCAGCAGCAGCAATGTCAGTCATATCGCCAGTGAAACCGCAGTGTCCAGTTTTCTGGCCGATTACTTTTCGACGCCCGATTCCTGGAGTGTCAAAACTTCGGTCGATCGGGTGATTCGTGCCACCAATTCCTGGCTCTATGCCCAGACCCAGCAAAGTCAGGGCCGTGTCGATAAAGACCGCGGCTATGTCTGCACTTTTAGCGCGCTGGTATTCAAACATGAAACTGTACATCTGTTTCATATTGGTGATGCCCGTATTTACCGCTTGCGTGAGCAGCAGCTGGAACAGCTCAGTGTTGACCATCGGGTCTGGTTATCTTCCCGGGAAAGCTATTTAAGCCGGGCTTTGGGCGTGGCGCAGAAAGTAGAGGTGGATTATTTAAGTCTGCCGTTGGCACAGGATGATATTTTCCTGTTGATGACCGATGGTGTATATGAATATCTGTCGGATAGTCAAATCATTGATGCGCTCCACGATTCCGAAACTTTAGATCTTGATCAGGTAGCAGAAATGCTAGTCCATCTGGCTGATGCACAGGGCAGTCCTGACAATTTAACCCTGCAAATTGTACAGGTACAGCAGCTGCCACAGCAGGCCCAGTCACAATTTCAGCCAAGTCACAACCAGCTAAGTCTGGCCCCGGATTTAAGCATAGGTCAGCAGTTTGAAGGCTACCGGATTCAAAATGTACTGCACCAGAACCATCGTAGCCGTTTATATCTGGCTTGGGATGAGACGCGGCAGCAGCAACTGGTCATTAAAATTCCGTCACTGGATTTAACCCAGGATGCGCAGGCACTGGAGCGTTTTTTGCTGGAAGAGTGGGTGGCGAAACGGATTCAGCATCCACAAGTTTTAGCGGCCTATCCGCATCAGCGCAGTAAATCTTATTATTTTCAAACCTATGAATATTTATCTGGCCAGACCTTAAATACATGGTTGCATCAGCAACGCCAGCCGATTGCGCTTGAAACCGCCATCCAGATTACGGAACAGATCATTAAAGGCTTGCAGGCTTTTCACCGGCTGGACATGCTGCATCAGGATATTCGCCCTGAAAATATCATGCTGAATGCACAGTTAGAGCTAAAACTGATTGATTTTGGTGCGACCCTGGTCAAGGGGATTTCCGAATCACAGCCGCAACATGCCGCGGCTTTGGGCACCTTGGCCTTTATGGCGCCGGAATATTTTTGCTCGCGGCCGGTTTCCACCCGTTCAGACCAGTTTTCACTGGCCGTGGTACTGTATTATGTACTCAGCAAACAGTTACCCTATGGCACCGAACTGGCGCGTTGTCAGACGTTAAAACAGCTAAAAACGGTGCGTTATCATTCAATTTTAGAATATCGGCCAGATATTCCGGTGTGGATTGATGGAGCCTTGCATAAGGCCTTGGCCCTGATGCCAAATGAACGTTATGAGGTATTGTCAGAATTTCTGTATGACCTTAAGCATCCTAACCGGTATTTTTTAAAGCCGGTTCATTCTTCCTTGCTGGATAAAAATCCTGTTAGATTCTGGCAGGCGGTTTCAGCTATGTTATTTTTATGCTTGCTGTTGTCTTTGGCGTTGATGTTTAGTGTTTAAATTAAATCAGTGATTTTTAAATGCTGGACTGATTATAAAATCAGAGTCACTTGGCTCAGCGATTGTCGTTTCAATACAGCCCCATTTTGATGATGAAATCCGCGCTTAAAATGTATTAATCCCAGCTCCCGAAGGAACTGGGATTACCTACAAAATTAAAGTGAAGAGTTATTCATAACGTCTTCAGGATTGGGTAAATGAGCCAGAAGCTTCGTTCTGATTCATCGTAATTACCTTACATATTCGGGTAATTCGGACCACCACCACCTTCCGGTGTTACCCAGGTGATGTTCTGTGATGGATCCTTAATGTCGCAAGTCTTACAGTGTACGCAGTTGGCTGCGTTAATCTGGAAGCGCTTGGAACCATCATCATTTTCCATAATTTCATACACACCCGCAGGGCAGTAGCGCTGTGCCGGCTCATCCCATTTAGGCAAGTTCACATCGACTGGAATCGACGCATTGGTTAGCTTCAAGTGTGCAGGCTGGTTTTCTTCATGTACGGTGTTGGAAACGAATACTGAAGATAAACGGTCAAAGGTCAGCTTGCCATCCGGTTTTGGATAGTTCGGTTTAAAGCTCACCGCATCTACGGTTTTCAGCGCACTGAAGTCAGGCACTAAATCATGCAGAGTAAACGGCACTTTAAAGATGTTCTGGTCGATGAAGTTAAACGCACCACCAAACCATTGACCAAACTTATGCATTGCCGGGCCAAAGTTACGCGCGTTGTAGAGCTCTTCTTTCAGCCAGCTGTTGTTGAACTTCTCGGTATAAGACGTTAATTCTTTTGTAAAGAAATCTTCACCCTCAGTCACGCGGGCAATCGCCAGATCACCACCTTTTTCGACACCGGCAGCAATTGCTTCAAAGACTGCCTCACCACAAAGCATGCCGGATTTCATTGCGGTATGAGAGCCTTTGATTTTGGCAAAGTTCAGGAAGCCTGCATCATCACCAATTAAAGAACCACCCGGGAAAGTGAATTTCGGCAGCGAGTTAAAGCCACCTTTGGTCACGGCACGTGCGCCATAAGAAATACGCTTACCACCTTCCAGATACTGTTTAATCAGAGGATGAGTTTTCCAGCGCTGCATTTCCATAAATGGATACATGTGCGGGTTTTCATAAGACAGATCGACGATCATCCCCAGCGTGACCTGGTTGTTTTCCGCGTGGTAGAGCCACCAGCCGCCGGAAGAACCGGTTTCAGACAATGGCCAGCCGGCACCGTGCATCACCAGACCTGGTTTGTGTTTGGCCGGATCAATTTCCCACAGTTCTTTAATGCCGATGCCGTAGTGCTGTGGATCGGCATCTTTGTCCAAGTTAAATTTCTGAATCAGGCGTTTGCCTAAGTGACCACGACAGCCTTCAGCAAACAGGGTGTATTTGGCATGCAGTTCATAACCTGGGGCAAAGTTATGGGTCGGCTCGCCATCTTTACCAATACCCATATCACCAGTTTGAATGCCTTTTACGGTGCCATCTTCACGGTACAGAATTTCAGATGCCGCAAAGCCCGGGAAAATCGACACTTCCAGTTCTTCGGCTTTCTGGCCTAACCAGCGCACCACGTTGCCGAGTGAAATGACATAGTTGCCATCGTTGTGCATGGTTTTTGGCACCATCCAGTGTGGTGCTTCTTTCGAAGTGGTTTCAGACAGCAGGAAGAAAGTTTTGTCTTCTGTCACCGGTACATTTAAAGGTGCACCTTCTTCTTTCCAGTTCGGGAACAGCTCATTGATGGCACGTGGTTCCAGCACCGCACCTGACAAGATGTGCGCACCGACTTCGGAGCCTTTTTCTACGACACAAACGGACAGATCATTCAGGTTATTTTCAATTGCAAGTTGACGGATTTTAATCGCCGCAGACAGACCCGCAGGGCCAGCACCTACGATAACTACGTCAAACTCCATGGCTTCTCGGTTAATATCTTCCATAATAAGAAATCCTGTTTCGCTATACGATATTTATATCATTATATAAATCGGTTTTGAAGTTTATTTTTTAACTTTTTATTTGAAATAGGACTGTATTCAACGTTTAGATTTGTGAGCTTTGTTGCGCAGGAGAAAAGCTGCTTTGCATGGGAAGGGCGGTGTTGGAATTAGGTTATATCGAACGAAATAAAAAGAGCGACCTGTGTCGCCCTGATTATGATGTGCTTAGATATTATTGAGATTCATCGCAATATTGTTGACCATATGAATCAGACGCGGGCCAATCTCGTTTTCCAGTTTTTCCTGATTTAACAGATAACTAGGCGCGCCGCAGTTAAAGGTCAAAATACCATGTTTAGGATGAATCAATGGCACCGCCACAGAGTTGACATCTTTGGCCCAGTCACCTAAAGACAGACAGTAGCCATAATCCTGATAGTCGCGGATCGCACGTTCCAGATTACGTTTAATGGTCGTCCATTGCTCTTCGTGTCTTTTCTTGATCGCGTCAAACAGATATTCACGTTCTTTCACGTCCATAGCGGCTAGGCAGGCACGTCCCATGGCACTGGAATGAATCGGTAATGTTGAACCGACCGAACGGCGCATGGTCAGGGTCGTGTCAGTATGGACTACTTCCAGATAAATCATATTCAGACGGTCACGGGTGGCCATGGCGACCGGCGCCTGGGCATAGCGTGACATTTCTTCCATGAACGGATGAGCCTGCGTTCGCGCAGAAATATTGCTTAATGCCGAATAACCCAATGCCAGTACGCCTACATCAAGTAGATATTTGGTCGTATTTGGCAACTGTTTTAAATAGCCCAGAGAAACCAGGGTGCTGGTAATACGCGCCACGGTCGGTTTGGGCAAATTGGTCATTTGCGCAATTTCCTGATTACCTAACAACTGATTGGTCGCCGAGAAGCATCTTAAAATCTCAAGTCCACGTGCAATAGAGGCAATGAACTGCGGATTATTTTCGCGGTGAATATGCGAAATCGGATCCAAGCGAATTTCATCAAAGTTAGGGATTTCACCTGTTTTATTTTTTGTCATGTTCAGCATAAATAGAGTAAATTAATGAATATGATAGCAACTTAGTTTCACGATACAAAATAAAACACATAAATTATTGATAAATTGCACAAAAAATAAATGATTTTTATTCTGTATCGCGGCCAAACAGGTTGCGATAAATTTTTATAACACGATAAAAGTAACGTTTGTACTTTTAGAGTAAAACCTCCAATAAAGCAATGAATTTTATCGTTTAGTGCCTAATTTTATGGTCCCTTAATCATTTCTGATTAATATTCATCCTTAAATTTAAATTTTTAAAGAAATAATTTCGTATTATGAAATTTTATTCTATATTAATCAAAACAGAAATTCAGTAAAAATTTGCTTATTTATAGAAAAAATAAATTTTTTCATAAAATTTCTTGCTGAAATCTTAATTTTGTGATTATTTATTTCGTATTGCGAAATGAAAATAAGGGTGAAGGAATTTACCCAAACCAGATAAAACGGAGATTCCTATGATTCGTGATCCAGAAATGCTTGATCAACTTCTATCAACGATTCGCGATTTTGTGAAAAACGAGCTCGTTCCACTCGAGCATGAAGTAGAAGAAAATAATGCCATTCCTGAACACATTGTTGATCAGATGAAAGAACTGGGGCTGTTCGGTCTGACCATTCCTGAAGAATACGGCGGTTTAGGCATTACCATGGAAGAAGAAATTCTGGTGGCGATGGAGCTGGGCCGGACTTCTGCTGCTTTCCGCTCTTTAATTGGTACCAACAATGGTATTGGTTCAAGCGGTATCGTAATTGATGGTACAGAAGAGCAAAAGCAAAAGTATTTACCACGTTATGCAACGGGTGAAATCATTGGCTCGTTCTGTTTGACTGAGCCAGATTCTGGTTCAGATGCAGCATCTTTAAAAACCAGTGCGGTAAAAGATGGTGATTACTACGTTTTAAATGGAACCAAACGTTTTATTACCAATGCACCACGTGCCACCACTTTCACGGTCATGGCGCGTACCAATCCGGAAATTAAAGGCGCCAGCGGTATTTCAGCTTTCTTGGTTGAAGCGGGTACGCCAGGTTTAAGTCTGGGCAAAATTGATAAAAAAATGGGTCAGCATGGTTCATATACCTGTGACGTAATTTTTGATAATTGCCGCGTTCATAAAGATCAGCTGATTGGTGGAGTTGAAGGCGTTGGCTTTAAGACAGCCATGCGTGTACTCGACAAAGGTCGTTTGCATATTGCAGGCTATAGCGTCGGTATGGCAGAACGTATGCTGGAAGATGCCTTAAATTATGCGGTGGAACGTAAACAGTTTGGTCAGCCAATTGCAAATTTCCAGCTGATTCAGGGTATGTTAGCCGACTCAAAAGCTGAAATTTATGCAGCCAAATGTATGGTGCTAGATGCAGCACGTAAGCGTGATGCCGGTCAGAATGTCACGGTTGAAGCCTCATGTGCCAAAATGTTTGCCACTGAAATGTGTGGCCGCGTTGCTGACCGCTGCTTGCAGATTCATGGTGGTGCCGGCTATATCAGCGAATATTCAATTGAACGTTTCTATCGTGATGTGCGTTTATTCCGTTTATATGAAGGAACGACCCAGATTCAGCAAATTATCATTGCACGTGAAATGATTAAACAAGCGACTGCTTAATCGAAATAAGAAGGGATGATAGACATGACAAAAATTAGATTTGACTGGCAAGACCCATTCCTGCTGGAGCAGCAGCTGACTGCAGAAGAACGCATGATCCGTGATACTGCTGCGGCCTATTGTCAGGACAAGCTGATGCCACGTGTACTGGAACAGTTTCGTCATGAAAAAACCGATCCGACCATTTTCCGTGAAATGGGCGAGCTAGGCTTACTAGGCCCAACCATTCCTGAACAGTACGGCGGTGCCGGTTTAAATTATGTCAGCTATGGTCTGATTGCCCGTGAAGTCGAACGCGTCGATTCAGGTTACCGCTCTATGGCCAGTGTACAAAGTTCGCTGGTGATGGTACCGATTAATGAATTTGGCTCGGAAGAGCAAAAACAGAAGTATTTACCAAAATTAGCCACAGGTGAATATATTGGCTGTTTTGGTCTGACTGAGCCGGATCATGGTTCTGACCCGGGCAGCATGATTACCCGTGCCAAAAAAGTCGATGGCGGTTATTGCTTAACGGGCGCAAAAATGTGGATTACCAACAGTCCAATTGCCGATGTATTTGTGGTTTGGGCCAAAGAGGTTTCACCTGAAGGCAATGTCGGTGACATTCGCGGCTTTATTCTGGAAAAAGGCTGGGAAGGGCTGTCTGCCCCGGCGATTCACGGTAAGGTCGGTTTACGTGCTTCCATCACCGGTGAAATTGTGATGGATAACGTATTTGTCCCAGAAGAAAATGCTTTCCCGGAAGTCCGTGGCTTAAAAGGTCCATTTACCTGTCTGAACAGTGCCCGTTACGGCATTGCCTGGGGTGCGATGGGCGCGGCAGAGTTCTGCTGGCATACCGCACATCAGTACACCATGGACCGTAAACAGTTTGGTCGTCCTTTGGCTGCCAATCAGTTAATCCAGAAAAAACTGGCCGATATGCAGACTGAAATTGCTCTTGGCTTGCAGGCAGCATTACGTTTTGGCCGCATGAAAGATGAAGGTATTGCCTCGATTGAAGGAACATCTTTAATCAAGCGTAATAACTGTGGCAAGGCACTGGATATTGCCCGTTTGGCCCGTGACATGATGGGTGGTAACGGCATTTCTGATGAATTTGGTGTAGCGCGTCATCTGGTGAATCTGGAAGTAGTGAATACCTATGAGGGTACCCATGACGTACATGCCTTAATTCTGGGCCGTGCACAGACCGGAATTGCTGCGTTTGTTAACTAAAAAATTGATCCTCTCTAGCCGGCATTTGCTGGCTAGAACTCCTGCTGTTTTATGGACTTTGACCATGATTTAACTTCATCTGGCAAGAGTAAATACCAAAAAATGAAGTCGGAAAATGGAAATAAAAACTGGATGTTTTTAATTATTTTCCAAGCCAGAATCAGGGTTTGAATAACAGTCATCATCTCATCACAGGATGATAAGTTATCTCAAAAGTTCTGCAGGCACAGGAATGCTAAAGAAATATTAAGGACGCTATGAACACAATCAGTTCCCAACAACACCAGCTGGAAGGTGAAAACAGACCAAAGAAAAAAGTCTGGATTTTAGCCTTTATTTTCTCGTTTTTAGCATTATTGGTGGATGGGGCAGATATTGCCTTATTGGCCTATAGTCTGACCAGTCTTAAACAGGAATTCTCATTAACGAATATGCAGGCGGGTGCCTTAGGTAGCTGGACACTTGCTGGAATGGCCATTGGTGGCTTTTTTGGTGGTTGGGCTTGTGACCGCTTTGGGCGAGTTCGCGTGATTGTGATTGCTATTGCGCTCTTTTCAACCTTAACCTGCTGGTTAGGATTCGCAGAAAGCTATGATCAATTCAAGTGGTTACGTTTTATCTCTGCAATTGGCTTAGGGGCTTTATATATTGCCTGTAACACGCTCATGGCAGAATACGTGCCAACCAAGCATCGCTCGACGGTACTGGCGGCTTTAATGACCGGCTGGACCTTAGGTTCGGTGGTGGCCACGGCGCTAGCAGGCTGGTTATTGCCAGAATATGGCTGGCGTTATCTGTATTACATCGCCATTATTCCAATTGTATTGGCTGTAGTGATGCACTTTTTGGTGCCAGAACCACAGGCTTGGCTCGATGCGCGTAAAGCACGCCAAGAAGCAAAAGCCAGCGGTATTGTTCAGGAAAAGCCAAAAAATACCTTCAAAATGGTGTTTGAAGATGCCTTAAGCCGTCGCATGTTCATTCTCTGGTCATTCAGTACCGCATTTTTACAGTTTGGTTATTACGGTGTAAGTAACTGGCTGCCGGCTTATTTAGAATCTGATCTGGGCATCAAGTTTAAAGAAATGACCATGTACATGATTGGCACATTCCTGATCATGATGTGTACCAAAGTCATTGCCGGTTATATTGCTGACCGTATTGGCCGTCGTGCTGTATTTGCCTTCGGGACCATGGGCACCGCGATCTTTATTCCAGTTATTGTATTTGGCAATACCCCAGACAATATCCTTTGGTTGATGCTGTTCTTCGGTTTCCTGTATGGCATCCCATACGGTATTAACGCGACCTATATGACGGAAAGTTTCTCGACCAAAGTTCGTGGGACCGCGGTGGGTGGTGCCTACAACGTGGGCCGTTTAGGTGCAGTTTTCGCGCCATTAACCATTGGTTACTTTGCTCAAGGTGGATCAATTGGTACCGGTTTACTGATTATGGGCGTTGCCTATTTTCTTTGTGGTCTGATTCCCGCGCTCTTTATTAAAGATCGTTTATTTGACCCACAAAAAGCAGATTAATCTGTATATCGCAACATAGAAAAGATGCTAGGAAGCAAGATGATGAATAAAATCACACAGGATATCGAAGCAATACTGAAACAGATTCCTGATGGTGCGCACATTATGACCAGTGGTTTTGGTCTGGCAGGGCAACCGATTGAGCTGATTGAAGCATTAATTGATCTTGGTCCGAAAGAATTAACCATTATCAATAATAATGCAGCGTCTGGCGATCGTGGACTGACCAATTTGCTGTTGTCTGGACTGGTCAAGAAAATGATCTGTTCTTTCCCGCGCGCCAATAATTCCACTGTATTTGAAGATTTGTATAAAGCCGGAAAAGTTGAACTGGAACTGGTACCACAAGGAAATCTGGCTTGTCGTATTCAGGCCGCCGGTGCAGGACTAGGCGCCATTTTCACACCAACCGGCTTTGGGACCAAAATCGCAGAAGGCAAAGAAACCCGCCACATTAACGGTAAAGACTATGTGCTGGAATATCCGATTCATGCCGATTATGCCTTGATCTATGCCAATCAGGCTGATCGCTGGGGTAATTTAACCTACCGCAAGGCCGCACGTAACTTTGGTCCGATTATGGCCAAGGCGGCCAAAACGACCATTGCCCAGGTGCATGAAATTGTCGAGCTGGGTGAGCTGGATCCTGAAATTATTGTAACGCCGGGCATTTTTGTACAGCATGTGGTTCAGGTTGGAGATATTAAATAATGAATATTCAAAAACGTACACGTGAACAGATTGTACAACGCGTCGCACAAGACATTCCAACCGGCTCTTTTGTCAATTTAGGAATTGGTTTGCCAACACGCGTGGCAGGCTATTTAAAACCGGAGCAGGAAGTCATTTTACATTCTGAAAATGGTGTCTTGGGTTTTACCGCCTTGGGTGCAGATGAACAGCCAGACAATGACCTGATTAATGCAGGAAAAGAGCTGGTCAGTATGCTTGAAGGCGGCAGCTTTATGAATTCTGCTGATTCCTTCGATATTATGCGCGGCGGACATTTAGACATCTGTATTATGGGTGCATTTCAGGTGGCAATTAATGGAGATCTGGCCAACTGGCATACTGGTGCTTCCGATGCGGTGCCAGCCGTCGGCGGTGCCATGGATCTGGCGGTCGGTGCGCGCTGTGTCTATGTTTGTATGGAGCATGTCACCAAAAATGGCGAAGCTAAAATTGTGGATGAACTGACTTATCCAATTACCGGTAAACACTGTGTTAACCGTATTTATACCGATTTATGCGTAATTGAGCTGAAAGACAATCAGGCTTTCGTACTTGAAATGGTAGATGGGCTGAGCTTTGACGAACTGCAGCAGCAAACTGGTTGTAAACTGATTGATGCGCGTCAGGTGGCTTAAAATCATCTCATTTCTTCTTTAGGTAATTAAAAAATCGCAGCTTCGGCTGCGATTTTTTATATTGAAATTATTAAATCTCTTTGATCAATCACAAAATATTCGTTTTATTCATATTTAAAAGAAGATTAAAAACGCCATCTCTTGTATCAGATATGGCTCAGGATGAAGATGGATCACACCTTCTTTCTTGGTCGCAGCACTGCTCATTTCCGACCAAGGGAGAGAAATTTTTTGTTTTATTCTCTACATTGCATTTCTTATTTTAGTATTGCGAGCAGAAATCAAAGCTAGGATAAAAGGACTCTTGCTGGGCTCAAGTTTTAAAAGATTAATAATAAAAACCCTAAAACCAGTGCCATGAGTTTTAAAACCTAAAGATATGATTCCAGATCATCTCGTTTCCGCGGGTGAAATGAGGCGGTGAAAGCGCTAAGAGGTGAAGCTTTTATTTAGGAATCGACTTTAAAGTAGTTCAGACTTCGGTCTTGCTAAGCGCAAAACAGCAGTCTGAAAAGATCAGTCCTAAAGCCGATGTATAAAGGACAGAATGACTAGACGGTCTGGATTAGGGTTGTGGCTGAATATTAATTAAATTCTTTTCCCGGCTTAAATCATAGCGGTTTACCGCAAAAATCAGGAGGGCGAAGGCACATCCCAACAGCACACAAGCCGACCAGCCATACATCTTCCATAAATTTAAAGATAAAAATGCGCCCAGGCCAGCACCGGAAAAATAGCAGGTCATATAAATGGCATTAATACGCGAACGCGCTTGAACTGAAAGGCGATACACCAGATTCTGGTTTAATACGTGTAAAGATGAAATACCAAAATAGGCAATAATCAAGCCTAAAATATACAGCTCTAAACGGTCTTGGGCAAAAAACAGGGGAATCCAGGCTAAAATTAGCCCGCTGGTTGCCAGCTGCGCCAGCCATTTTTCCCGGTGGCGGCCAATCATCTTCCCGGTCCATTGCGATGACCAGATTCCGACCACGCCCACAATCCCCATCAACCCAATCTCAAAATCATTAAAATGGTAGGGGGCTTCCGCCAGAATAAAGGTCATGGTGGTAAAAATAATACTGAGCATCCCAAAAGCCAAACCACCAATTAAGCTGCGGCGCATCAACATCGGTTCTGTTTTGGCGAAGGTAAATAAAGAGCGGTAAATCTGCAGAATACTCATTTTTAGCTGACTTCTGGCCGTGGGCAATTGATACCACATGGCAATGCTGAGCAGTAAAATTGAACAGCCACTCAACAGATACACCGCATGCCAGGACCATAAAGTTGAAATTAATCCGGCCACGGTACGTGCAAATAAAATACCGACCAGTACGCCACTCATGAGCAGGCCAACCACTTCGGCACTTTTTTCCCGTTGGCTCAGGTTTGCAGCAAAAGGAATCAGAATCTGGGTGGTAATGGAACAGAACGAGGCCAATAGGGTAAAGCCATACAGCATCTGGAGATTATCGCTGACAGACAGTCCAATCAGGGCCAGACCGGTACATAGCATCAGGCTACAGATATACAGACGCTTTTCAAATAAATCGCCCAACGGCACAAATAAAAACAGACCGGCTGCATAACCGATCTGTGTCAATACCACTGTCCAGCCCGATTGCTCTAGACTAATATTCAAGTCCTGGGCAATTGAATAAATTAAAGGCTGGTTAAAATAATTACAACCTGCGCAAAGTGCGCAGGTCATGGCCATCATAAACATAAAACGGCGTGAGGGTTGTTGCCCTTGAGCTGACATCCGTGTCTCCTCAAGTATTAGAAGCGATAGGTGGCAGATAAATTCACACGGGAAATATCGGCTTCTTGGCCATTAAATTTTTCCTGTTTACCATGATGGTATTCTGCACCTAAATTAATATGTGGTACTGGAGAATAAATCACATTGGCCACATAATCGGTTAAGCGTTTATTGGTGGTTGGGTTGGCTTTGGCATAGTCACTGGAGTCATCAAACTCGACCAGACTGGCAGCAATACTGCTGCGCCATTTTGGTGTGAACTTGTGGGTATAACCAATATTCAAGCTATCGAAGGAGTTCAGCAATAATTCATCATTTTCCGTATCGACAGAATAGTCACCCCCCAAAGCAGCACCATCGACAGTCGAACCTTGAACTAAAAACGAAGCAATGCGCTGGTCACCGACCATATGAAAATAGTTGCCCTGAATCGAGTTTTTATCATCAAGATGATAGCGCCCGCCGACACCTACACCCCAACCGACTTTATTAATATCACCGGTTTCAGTCTGGGCTTGTTTTTCATTGACGAAGCCCTGTGCCAGCAGATGCAATGGTCCAGATTGATGCACATATTTGGTGGTAAGAGCTGGTAAAGCCGAAGAGCGATCTCCACTTGCCATATATTCCAGACCGATATTCCAGGTGTTTTCCGGATCCAGTTTCCAGGCATAACTGATTTGCGGGGTACGCAAAACCGAACCACCCAGCAACAAGCTATAGTCGACCGCATCGGTGCTGATTTCAGGGGTAGACATTAATGACCAGGCCTGACCAAAGGTCCAGTTATAGTATTTAAAATGTGCATGACGGATGCGGAAACCACCATCACCTTTACCCCCATTGGTCCAGAAATCGGCCTCTACACGTGCAGAAATATTCGGATTACCGCCAATATCTTTGGCTAGAAAACCGACCCGGCTAGCCGCCAGTGTAAAGGCTGAGCGTACTGAATCTGGCTCATGCAGTTCCTGATTAATCTGGTTAATGGTACGACCGCGTGATTTTGTGGTGCTTTCAAAATCAACTGCACCATCCAGGCGAATCAGGCCATAGACATCCACATTATCCAGCATCGCGCTGAGGGTTTTAGCATCCTTGGCTTTGGTTTCTTCCTGCTTGGCCTTTAAATCTAATTGAGTGGCTTTTTGCTGTTCCAGTTCGGCCTGAATCTGCTTTAACTGAGATTCTAAAAACTGGATACGATCTTCAGACACCTCTGCTGAAAACACCTGACCTGAAGCGATACCGCATAAAGTGGCTAAAACTAATTTTTTCATTTCTTAATCCCTAAAGAAATTTTTTCAAATAATGAAAGGTGATGTGCCTTTCGGTTGCAGCAATTTTTAAATCAAGATGATTGTTGAACGTGAAGATGGAATGGGGAGGGCGACCATAAATGCTCACCCTCCAGACCGGGACTTATTCTGCCTTTTGAGGATCGTATAAGCGGTCTTTAATAAACAGGGCAGGAATTAAACCGCACAGGAAGTACGCTGCACCCATAACCATCAGGCCGGTACCAATAGAACCATTCATGGCCAAATAACCGATGGTGATTGGAGCAAATACGGCACCTACACGGCCAATGTTGAATGCACCACCAACCGCTGTACCACGCACCGTTGTTGGGAAACTCTCGGTCAGATAAGTTGCATTAATTGCGTATGGAATACCGTACAGGAAACCAAAGATCAGCATTAAAACACCGATATTTTCAGGGGTATGCATATACACCACCACTGGAATAAACAGCGCAGTTCCCATGGTGCCGAAAGCGAACACAATACGGCGACCAATTTTATCTGCCACATATCCGGCAATGACTTTGGCGAAAATCATGGTCAGGAAGGTACCAATCATGTACAGCGCCATTTCCTTGAATTTAATGCCTAATTCTGCTTCCAGGTAGGTTGGCAACCAGTTACTCACACCGAAGTAACCGAACAGCAGGAAACCAGAACTAAATGACCATAAGATAAACATCTTGCCGTGGGTCTTGTCTTTCAGAATGGTGATGTACGGATTACCTTTTTTCGCGGTAGTGTCCACAAGCTGGCCAGTACGTTTCATTTCACGCACGCGCTTCCAAGACTCAGGCTCAGGAACCAGGAAGTGCATTAGAATACCTAAAGCCAATGGCGCAATGGTGATCCAGTACAGCATACGCCAGCCGTATTCAGGAATAATCCAGCCAGACAGCATGGTGATAACCAGTGAACCCAGGGTAAAACCAGTCATCAGGGTAGCCAGTACCGTAGTACGATATTTGGTTGGGACATACTCTGACATCAAGGTATTACAGGCAATATATAAACAGCCCAAACCTAAACATGAGAGGGTACGTAAAATTGCAAATTCAGTATAAGACTGTGCAAAACCTGAATAAGCTGAAAGGATGGAGAAGGAAATTGTTGCCACAACAATTACCCGGACACGGCCAAAGCGGTCACAGGCCCAGCCGCCAATAAATCCGCCAATTCCCATACCAAATAACGACCAGCTCCCCAAAGCACCGGCCTGCATTGAGGTTAATCCCCATTCTGCTTTCAGACTGGTGAGACTGAAGGCCAAAATACCAATATCGGCACCGTCACAAAGCAAGATCAGGAACGCAAAGATAAAGGCTGTAACCCACAGACGTTTGGGTGCCTGTTTGATTGGTTCCTCAGCAGAGATGGGTTGCCTATTCTCTCTGGTTTCGATTGTTTCGGTTGTCATTGTTATATCCTCTACTTTATAAAGCAGCACTCCTGTGCTACCGCCTAACAAAGTCATGTATGCATGACTTCTGATTTATTCGGGCTTGAGAACACGCTCTTTTAACAGCACCGCTCAAACATCCTGATTGAACCTGTTGTGTCTGCTATCGCGTCATTTAAATAACAACTATGTCATTTGTGATACATACTTATTATTCAAATGAACTAATATTTCGTTTCTCAACACTTACTTCTATATGAATGGTTCAATTCACTTGTAAAATTCCATCCAGCTTATAACCTCAATGCTCTGTTTATCTTGATCTGGTTTCAGGATATAAAAACTAAATCAATATAAAACAATGTCTTATTTATAGATAAGCCAATTGCAAGCTAAGCCAGCTACAAGCCAAAATTTTCAAGAAAAATTAAATAATCTCGTGTAATTTCGTTATACGAAATCAATTAATCATAAAACACAGTTTATAACAAGATCTTTTGTCTATTTTTTAATAAAAATATCTTTTTTACGCTTTATCCGCAAAAAAACTTGCATTCCGGGGGAATAAACCTTAATTTTTATACAAAATAAATTTTCGCTATACAAAATAAATGGAGATTTACATGGAACAGGTCGTTCAAGTAGAACAAATCAATGCTCATGTCGCACTGGTGAAAATCCATCGACCTGAAGCAAAAAACGCCTTAAATACTGAAGTACGCCAGAAACTGGCTGAAGCTTTTCGTCAACTGAATGATGATGTCAATATTCGCGCCATTGTACTGACCGGCGGAGAGCAGGATTTTGCTGCAGGTGCCGACCTGAAAGAGCTGGCCAATGCAGAAACCATTCAAATGATGCAGCGTCGTACTGAGCGTTACTGGCAGGCGATTGCACAATGCGCCAAACCGGTCATTGCCGCGGTTAATGGTTATGCCTTAGGTGGTGGCTGTGAACTGGCCATGCACGCCGATATTATTATTGCCGGCAAGAGCGCGACCTTTGGTCAGCCTGAAGTCAAAGTTGGGGTCATGCCAGGCGCCGGTGGTACACAGCGCCTGTTCCGTGCCGTGGGGAAATTCCATGCCATGCGCATCATCATGACCGGCTGTCTGGTGCCGGCACCAGAAGCCTATCAAATTGGTCTGGTCTCTCAAGTAACTGAAGACAGCGAAACCATTGCCACGGCCATCAAGATGGCTGAAGGTCTGGCAAAACTGCCACCAATTGCCCTGGAACAGATTAAAGAAGTGGCCTTACTGGCAGAAGATGTACCGTTGAATGCGGGGCTAAGCCTGGAACGCAAATCATTCCAGATGCTGTTTGCTTCTGAAGACCAGAAAGAAGGCATGCAGGCCTTTATTGAAAAACGTAAACCAAATTATCAGGGACGATAAGCATGACTGTACATATTCAGAAAATCGGGATTATTGGTGTCGGTACCATGGGTGCCGGAATTGCCCAAATTGCCATTCAGTCTGGCCATGATGTGGTCCTGTTTGATGCCAAAGCTGGCGCTGCAGAGCAGGCTCAGGAAAAACTGGCCAAAACCCTGAATACCCTGGCAGATAAAGGCAAATTCAGTCATGAAAAAGCCGCTGAAGATCTTGCCCGTCTTTCAATTGCCGAGCAACTGGAAGATTTAAAAGATTGTGATCTGGTGGTAGAGGCCATTATTGAAAATCTGGAAATCAAACAGAAGCTGATGCAACAACTGGAAGCGATTGTCAAACCGGAAGCAATTCTGGCGTCGAATACGTCTTCATTGTCGATCAGTGCCATTGCAGCCAACTGCAGTCAACCAGAACGTATTGCAGGCTATCATTTCTTTAATCCGGTACCGCTAATGAAAGTGGTGGAAGTGATTGAAGGCTTTAATACCCGTGCCGATATTCTGGATGCCTTGACTCAACTCTCGATCAAGATGGGCCATCGTCCAGTGAAAGCCAAAGATACTCCAGGATTTATTATTAACCATGCCGGCCGTGCCTTTGGCAGTGAAGCCTATGCTATCCTGAATGAAAATGTCACGCCATTTTATGACATTGACCGGATTTACCGTGATGGGATCGGTTTTAAGATGGGACCATTCGAGCTGGGCGATCTAACCGGCATGGATGTATCGCATCCGGTCAGTGAGTCGATTTATCATCAGTATTATGAAGAAGCACGTTACCGTCCAAGCGTAATTACCCGTCAGCGTTTTATTGCCAAGCAACTGGGCCGTAAAACCGGTAAAGGTTTTTATGACTACACTTCTGGCAGCAAACAGGGTGATGTTGCACCAGTACTGGCTGAAAAACTGGCGCAATATCCATCGGTCTGGTTAGGCACCGAATATAGCGACGACCGTCAGGCGCTGGAGCAATATCTGCAACAGTTCAATATTCTGGTGGAGCAGTCTGAACAGCCATCTCAAGATGCACTGGTGCTCATTGCCACCTATGGTGAAGATGCCACTTCGGCGGCTGTACGTTATGGCGTTGCCCCACAGCAGGTGGTGTGTATTGATCTGCTCTATGGCCTGAATAAACACCGCACTTTAATGCCGACTTTTGTGACCAAAGCTGAACTGACCCAGGCGGCGCAATCTATTTTTAATCTGGATGGTGTGACAGCCAGCATTATTCAGGAAAGTGTCGGTTTTGTGGCGCAGCGTGCGTTGGCCATGATTGTAAACCTGGGCTGTGATATTGCCCAGCAAGGTGTTGCCACAGTTGAAGATATTAATATCGCCGTGAAACTGGGTCTGGGTTATCCGCATGGTCCAATTGAATGGGGCGATGTTTTAGGCGCGGAAAAAATTCTGAAAATTCTGGATCGCATGACCGACATTACCCGCGATCAGCGTTATCGTCCAAGCCCATGGTTACGCCGTCGCGTCCAGTTGGGTCTGCCACTTGTTCATAGTTCTAATTAATCTAAAGTTAAGGGAATAACACTCATGTTAAATGCATATATTTATGATGGTTTACGTTCACCAATCGGTCGTCATGCCGGCAGTTTGTCAAGTGTGCGTCCAGATGATCTGGCTGCAACCGTGATTAAAAACCTGCTGGAAAAAACCGGTATTCCAGCTGCCGATGTCGAAGATGTGATTTTCGGTAGCACCAACCAGGCCGGTGAAGACAGCCGTAACGTAGCACGTTTTGCCGCACTTTTAGCCGGTATGCCAGTGACTGTACCGGGCCAGACCGTAAACCGTTTATGTGCATCTGGTTTAGGTGCCGTGATTGATTCGGCACGTGCCATCACCGCAGGTGAAGGCGATGTCTATATTGCTGGTGGCGTAGAAAGCATGTCACGTGCACCTTTTGTATTGGCGAAAGCAGAAACAGCCTTTTCGCGTGATGCAAAAATGTATGACACCACCATCGGAACCCGTTTCCCGAACCGTAAATTTACCGCTCAATTTGGCGCACACAGCATGCCAGAAACCGGTGACAATGTAGCGGAAGAATTTGGCATTAGCCGTGAACAGGCCGATACCTTTGCCGCTGCATCACAGGCAAAATATCAGGCAGCCAAAGAAGCAGGATTCTTTGAAGGTGAAATTACTCCAATTGAAGTTTCACAAGGGCGTAAATTACCGCCTAAACAGGTCACTGAAGATGAACATCCGCGTGCATCTTCAACATTTGAAGCATTAACCAAGCTGAAACCCCTATTTGAAGGTGGTGTGGTCACAGCAGGGAATGCATCAGGTATCAATGACGGCGCTGCAGCACTGATTATCGGCAGTGAAAAAGTTCAGGAACAGTATGGCTTAAAACCTTTGGCGCGTATCCTGTCTTCTGCAGCAGCCGGCATTGAGCCACGCATCATGGGTGCGGGGCCAATTGAAGCGATCAAAAAAGCAGTACAACGCGCGGGTTTAACCCTAGATGATATGGATATTATCGAGATTAACGAAGCGTTTGCCAGCCAGGTATTGTCCTGCTTAAAAGGTCTGGATGTGGCCTTTGATGATCCGCGGGTCAATCCAAATGGTGGTGCGATTGCGATTGGCCATCCACTGGGTTGTTCTGGTGCACGTTTAGCCTTGACCGTTGCACGTCAATTACAGCGCACAGGTAAAAAATATGCCGTGATCAGCCTGTGTATTGGCTTGGGTCAAGGTCTTGCAATGGTCATTGAAAACCCTGAAGCAGCCTAAACTGGTTTAAGTCGAAATTAAATGCCATGCATATCTAATATGCATGGCATTTTTTTGTTAAATATTTAGCCATAAAAAATCCCCGCAGATGCAGGGATAGGCTAGTTCTGGTCGGAATCAAGCGCGCTTGGTCACCAGTAAAGTGGCCGAACCAAAGGCATAGACTTTACCATCTTGATCGACAATACGACCTTCTGAAGTCAGTACGTTACGGCCGACGCGAATCACTTCACCAATGGCGGTATAGGTTTCGCCACTTTGCATGGCTTTGAGCATTTTTACGTTTAAATCAATCGTTGAAAAACTGACCCCGGCATCGACAGTGGTGTGTACAGCAGCACCCGTAGTACTGTCCAGCACGGTGGCACAAAAACCGCCATGAATACCGCCTTGTAAATTGAAATGGCGATGATCTGGTCGTACCTCATATTCCACATAATTTTCACGTACGACGGTCAGACGCATGGGAATAATTTCACTCATGGGTGAGCTGGCAATTTCACCATTCTTGATAGCGGTTAAATACGCGAGTCCATTCATTTGTGATGTCGACATACAGGCTCCTTCTTATCCATTATTTCGCTCTATGAAATAATATTCTGTTTTATTAAAAGTATGATATAACATTAAAGTGAACATAATGCTATATATTCCAGGATGGAACGATGACAATAAAAAACCTTGTCACAGCTGCCGAATGGCAAGCCCGATGTGAGCTGGCGGCACTGTATCGCATCATTGCGCATTACAAAATGACCGATTTAATTGACACCCATATCAGTTTACGGCTGCCCGATCAGCCCGACTGTTTTTTGATTAATCAGTATGGTGTGGCCTTTGAAAAAATGCAGGCCTCCACCCTGGTCAAGATTAATCATGCCGGAGCAGTGGTAGAAAGCTATGAACAGGAAAAACCGGTCAATATGGCGGGTTTTGTAATTCATTCTGCAATTCATGCAGCGCATCCGCATCTGAATTGTGTCATTCATACCCATACCGCAGATGGAATTGCCGTGTCGGCCCAGAAACACGGTTTATTGCCTATTTCGCAGCATGCCTTGAAGTTCTATCAGCATCTGGCTTATCACGAGTATGAGGGCGTGGCACTGTCTACCGATGAGCAGGAACGCTTGATTGCAGATTTGTCCGGTCATCGTGCCATGATTTTACGCAACCATGGTCTGCTGGTGGCTGGCGAATCGATTGCACGCGCTTTTCATGAAATTTATTTTCTGGAGCGGGCTTGTCAGGCACAGGTCAAGGCTTTAAGTGGCGGTGCAGAGTTGCATTATCCAAGTGAAGAGGTTTGTGTTAAAACCGCCAAACAGTTTGCCAGTCCACTGGTTGAGCCGATTTTACAGCGTGCCTGGCTGGCGGCCTTGTCGCTGATTGAGCATCAACAGGCGGAGTACAGCGCATGATTGTCATTTCCAGTACGCTTCCCGATATCCAGAAGATTCTGGTTAAAGTATTTGAAAAATACGCTCCTCCAAACAGTGTTTGTGTTGCACAAAGTCTTGAAGCCAAAGAGGCCACCACAGCCGCATGCTGGTTTCCCGATATGCCATACCTGAAAACTCTGCCCAAATTGCAAGTGATTCATTCAATTGCGGCCGGGGTTGAACATCTGAACTTGAATGAAGTGAGTGCAGAGCAGTTTGTATGCCGGGTCTTAGATGAGCATCATCAAAAAGGTATGTTCGATTATTTGCTTTGGGGTGTGCTGTATTATCAGCGTTATTTCGACCGGATGTTGCAGCAGCAACAGCAGCAGATCTGGAAACAGCATCGTCAGAGTTATAGCCATCATATCCAGATTGGGATTATGGGGCTGGGACACATGGGCGGCTATGTGGCAGAGCGCTTTGCCGCCATGGGTTACCAGGTTTCTGGCTGGTCCACTTCGGCCAAAGATTTAGCCCAGGTAAAAAGCTATGTCGGGACCGAGCAGCTGGCGGAGTTTTTAGCTCAGAGTCAGATTCTGATTAATTTAATGCCCTTAACCGCAGACAATACCGCTATTTTATCTGAGGTCTTGTTTCAGCAGTTACCAGAGCAGGCCGTCTTGATTCAGGTCGGCCGTGGTCAGCATCTGGTCGAGCAGGACCTGCTCAAAGCGCTGGATTCTGGGCATTTACGCGGTGCAATTGTCGATGTATTTGATGAAGAACCGTTGGCCGCAGATCATCCATTCTGGCAGCATGACAAGATTGTAGTCACACCACACATTGCCTCGCATGCTCCGATGTCGGTGGTAGTCGAGCAGATTCTGGAAAATGACCGCCGCATACAGGCCAATTTGCCGTTATGTAATCAGGTCGATCTGACCAAAGGTTATTAGGATAAAACCAGAAGAATAAAAAAGGATATTAAAGATGTTCACAACCATTCAAACCGAATTGAGCCAGGGCGTGGCGATACTGAGGTTCAATCGTCCAGACTGTTTAAACAGTTTTAATGTGACAATGCATCAGGAAGTTCAACATGCGCTCAAAGACTGGAGCCAAGATGCAGCAGTCCGGGTCATTGTCATTCGTGGCAATGGCCGAGCTTTCTCTGCCGGGCAGGATTTAAAAGAACGCTCCGGACAACTGGCACACATTCCTTTACCCTCAGAAGGCTCACTGGCCAAATATTATAATCCTTTGGTTGAGCTGATCCGGCATAGTCCAAAACCGGTGATTGCAGCAGTGAATGGGGTGGCTGCTGGTGCAGGCGCCAATATCGCTTTGGCCTGTGATCTGGTGATTGCCAAAGAAAGTGCCCAATTTATTCAGGCTTTTTGCAAAATTGGCTTAATTCCAGATGCCGGTGGGACCTGGATGTTACCACGCCTGATTGGTCATGCACGCGCGGCTGCATTAATGCTCTTGGGTGAGCCGGTATCTGCTGTTGAAGCGGCTATTATGGGCATGATCTGGAAAGCCGTACCCGATCAGGAATTTGACGATTATATTGTTGAAGTCGCCCAGCAACTGGCCAAGCAGCCGACCTATGCACTGGCATTAATTAAACAGTCCTTGCAACGCAGTGCTGAGCATAGCCTGAGCCAGCAGCTGGAACTGGAGCAAAACCTGCAATATCTGGCCTTAAACAGTCAGGACTATAAAGAAGGCGTACGGGCCTTTGTGGAAAAACGCCCGGCACAATTTATTGGCCGCTAAGGAGAGTATTCATGAGCATTCAAACCCGTGTAACCCAGATGCTGGGCATCCGCCACCCGATTATTCAGGGCGGTATGATGTGGGTCGGTACCGCAGAAATGGCCAGTGCCGTTTCCAATGCCGGCGGATTGGGCACCCTGACTGCCTTGACCCAGCCAAGCCCTGAAGCCTTGGCCCAAGAAATTGCCCGGTGCCGGGAAATGACCGATCAGCCTTTTGCCGTCAACCTAACCTTGCTGCCCGCAGTCAATCCGCCGCCGTATGCGGAATATCGGCAGGCAATTATTGACAGTGGCATCAAGATTGTCGAAACTGCAGGCAATAAGCCACATGAGCACATTGAAGTGTTCAAGCAACACGGTATTACCGTCATTCATAAATGTACCTCGGTACGCCATGCCTTATCAGCACAGAAAATTGGTGCCGATATTATTTCCATTGATGGTTTTGAATGTGCCGGACATCCGGGTGAAGACGATATTCCAGGATTAATCCTGATTCCGGCCGCGGCTGATCAGCTCACGGTGCCAATTATTGCCAGCGGTGGCTTTGGCGATGGTCGCGGTTTAGTGGCCGCACTGGCGCTTGGAGCAGAAGGCATTAATATGGGCACCCGTTTTTGTGCCACGCAGGAAGCGCCGATTCATGACAACATCAAACAGTTTTATTTAAACAATGATGAACGGGCAACGAATTTACTCTATCGGCAATTTAGAAATACCGCACGGGTCGCGAAAAACTCGGTTTCTGACCTGGTGGTACAGATGAGTCAGGACCCGAATCTGGAGTTTGAACACATCCGCCCTTATGTCAGTGGTTTAAAAGGCAAGCTGGCCTTGGAAACAGGTGATGTGGATGCCGGCCTGATTACTGCCGGGCAGGTTTTAGGACTGATTCATGATATTCCAAGTTGTGATGACTTGATTCAGCGGATGATTCAGGATGCTGAACAGATTATTCAGCAGCGTCTGGCAGGGCTGATTCAGGTTTAAATCTGCAATAGGGTACGCTAGAAATGAAGATGCCATTCAGCAGTGAATGGCATTTTTTTATGGGCAAAATTAAATTAAAAATCGAATTTTTGTGTCATGACTAGATTTTAGCTTTCAAATTATATTATAGTGGATTTAAAACATAGTTTCGTATTATGAAATATTAACTCATAAATACTGAGAACAGGACTCATACAAGGGAATTACGATGAGAAATTATATTGCACCATTAAAAGATATGAAGTTTGTGCTGAAAGATTTGCTGGATGTTGAACAAAAATATCAGGGGTATGCAAAATTTGAAGACAAAGTCTCTATGGATATTATGGAGCAATATTTAGAAGTTGCTGCTGATTTCTGCCAGAACGAGCTTTTACCTATTAATGCTACAGGCGACCAGCAAGGCTGCCGTTTAGAAAATGGTGTCGTGACCACACCAGATGGCTTTAAAGAAGCCTATGATAAATATGTTGAACTGGGCTTTACCTCATTAACCGGTGATGAAAACTACGGTGGCCAAGGTTTCCCGACACTGTACCGGATTGCCATTTCTGAAATTATTACGGCCACCAACTGGTCATGGGGCATGTATCCGGGCCTGTCACATGGTGCAATGCGTACCTTGGAACATCATGGCAATGACGAACAAAAACAGAAATTCCTGGTGCCACTGATTGCAGGGCGCTGGACCGGTACCATGTGTCTGACCGAATCACATGCTGGTTCAGATTTGGGCCTGATTCGTACCAAAGCGGTTCCAAATGCCGATGGCAGCTATAGCATCAGCGGTGAAAAAATCTTTATTTCGGCAGGTGAACATGACCTGGCTGAAAATATTGTGCATATCGTTTTGGCACGCTTACCGGATGCACCGGCGGGCACCAAAGGCATTTCACTCTTTATCGTACCTAAATTTAATTTAGATGAAGACGGCAATGTCGCAGAACGTAATGGCGTAGTGTGTAGTTCTATCGAACATAAAATGGGTATTCATGGCAATGCCACCTGTGTCCTTAACTTTGAAAATGCCAAAGGTTTCCTGATTGGTCCTGAAAACCGTGGCCTAAACTGCATGTTCACCTTTATGAACTCTGCACGTATTGGTACCGCCATTCAAGGTCTGGCGGCAGCTGAATCTTCTTATCAGGGTGCCTTGGCCTATGCCAAAGACCGTCTGGCCATGCGTTCACTGGAAGGTGCAAAAGCGCCAAACCTGCCAGCAGATCCAATTATCGTGCATCCGGCAGTACGTAATATGCTGCTGACGCAGAAAGTCTTTGCTGAAGGTTCGCGTGCATTGGCTTACTACTTAGCCACTTATGCAGATATTGCTGAAGCGACTGAAGATGCAGCCGAGAAAAAAGCCGCAGATGACCGTCTGGCTTTATTAACTCCAATTGCCAAGGCTTTAATGACAGAAACCGGACTGGAAGCCGCCAAACATGGTATGCAGGTCTTTGGTGGTCATGGTTATATTGCCGAGCATGGCATGGAGCAAATTGCCCGTGATGCGCGTATTGCCTGTTTATATGAAGGCACCACGGAAATCCAGTCGATTGACCTGTTGGCACGTAAGGTTCTAGGTTCAAAACTCAGCTTATTAACAGCATTAACTGATGAAATTCAGGCCTATATTAAAGAGCAACAGGCCCATCCTCAATTTGCAGGCTATGCACAGCAGGTAGGTGAGCTGACCCAGCAATGGCTGGAGCTGACTCAACTGATCCAGACGCAGGCACAACAATCTGCCAATGAAATTGGTGCAGCCTCTGTTGATTATTTATATTTCTCAGGCTATGTGGTGTTTGCGTATCTCTGGCTCAAGATGGCGGTTGTGGCACAACAACGCGTCGATGAAGGACAAAGCGATCCGTACTATGCAGCTAAAGTAAAAACGGCTCAATTCTACTTTGAACGTATTTTGCCAAGAACCTGTACGCATCGCGCCAATATTCAGGCCGGTGGAGCAAGCCTGTTCCTGCTGACGCCAGAAGAATTTAAATTTGATTAATCCGCTTTTGCACCCACAGAGAGAGCCTACTGTGGGTGTATTTTTTTAAGCCTGTTCTCTATAGCAAAAATAGTTCAGGTTTCATTGCTTGAAGAGCATCACAAGTAGAATTTTACCAGATCAATTGCAGATAAAATAACAAGATCAGGAGTCTATATGGAATTAGACGCACGTTCACAACAGTTTCCCTATGCGAGTACCCAGCTGACCTATCATGAAGTCGGCCAGCCCTCCGTACATCCAACCATCATTTTAATTCATGGTACGGGTGGTAATACCCAAAAACATTTTAATTATATTTTCCCGATGCTGGGCATTCATCAGCGCGTGCTTTCGATTGACCTCTATACACCGGAGAAAGCGGATTTAAAGCTGACAGATTTTAGCGAGCAGGTAGAAGCTTTAATTCAGCATGCAGTGGCGGAGAATGAACCGATTACCGTGGTCGGTTATTCTTTGGGTGCTGTGATTGCCGCCCAGGTCGCGGCCAAGTTACAACAACGAATTTCACAGTTGATTTTATTGGCAGGATGGGTCAAAACCAGTTCGGTGCAGCAACTGCGCAATACCATCTGGCAGCAGTTATTTAATGAACAATCCAAGGCATTGCCACATTTTGTAAATTACTGTTTATACAGTGATCACTACCTGTCTTTACGCACTGAACAGCAGGTTCTGGAGCTGGCACGCTTTGTTACGCCCTCTGCTGATGCAGCCAGACAGCGTGAAATGAACTATCACCTCGATATCAGCAATATTCTGGCTGATATTACCGCAGATACCTTAATTGTGGCCTGTCATGAAGACCGCATGATTCCTTTGGCTCAAGCCAAGTTACTGTTTGCCTCGATTGAACGCAGCCGTTATGTCGAAATTCATTCCGGACATGCCTTGCATATAGAAGCACCGGCGGAGATTGTGCAGCTGATTAACCAGTTTAATCAGCATCCCGAGCAATATCCGATTAACCAGAAAATCCAGCGATTTGCACCTTAAAGGAGAAGCAGCATGCAAGCTCATGTACAGCGTAGCAAAATTTTAATTGTCGGTAGCGGTTTTGGTGGCTTGGGCATGGCCATTCGGCTCAAACAACAGGGCATCGATGATTTTAAAATCATTGAACGGGCAACAGAAGTCGGTGGAACCTGGCGGGATAATACCTATCCGGGTGTGGCTTGTGATGTGCCGTCGCATCTGTATTCTTTTTCTTTTATTAAAAATCCGTACTGGTCGCGTATTTTTCCGCAAGGAGCAGAAATCCAGCGTTATCTGGTTCAATGTTGTGATCAGGAGCAAATCCGCCCGTATATTGATTTTAATACAGCACTGGAAAAAGCCCACTGGAATACAGCACAAAGAATCTGGGAAATTCAGACTTCACAAGGAGCGTATCAGGCCGAGTTTTTAATTACCGCCACAGGGCATCTGGCCGATGAGCATCTCCCGGATATTCCTGGTTTGGCTCAATTTCAGGGGCAGGTGATGCATTCTGCACGCTGGAATCATCAGGTTGATTTGGCTGATCAACACGTGGTGGTGGTCGGTTCCGGCGCATCAGCAATTCAGCTGGTGCCGGAAGTGGCGAAACTTGCCAAAAACCTAACCGTGTTGCAGCGCAGTGCACCCTATATTTTACCGCGACCGGACCGGCCTTATAGCGAAACGGAAAAACAGCTATTTCGTAAAGATCCGGAAAGTATGGCGGCTTTACGCCATTCCTTGTTCTGGGATAATGAGTTTAATTTTGCCCAGCGCCGTAATTTAAAAAGTCATATTCAGCGGGTCAAAAAATCCTGCTTACAGTTTCTAAAACAGCAGATTGATGATGCTGAATTACAGCGTAAACTGACACCACATTATGAGCCGGGCTGTAAGCGGATTTTATTATCAAATACCTATTATCCAACTTTTTTACAGCCGCATGTCACGCTGGAAGATTCCGCGCTGGCAGAAGTCTCACCAGAAGGCGTGATCAGCCAGTCAGGACAATATTTCCCAGCCGATGTAATTATTTTCGCCACCGGTTTTGAAGCGGCACGGCCACCGTATGCAGCAAAAGTGCTGGGTAAACATGGCTTAAGTCTGGAACAGCAGTGGTCAAGTGGCATGCAGGGCTATCAGTCGACTACAGTACATAATTTCCCCAATTTATTTATTTTAAATGGACCGAATACCGGCAGTGGACATAATTCTGCCTTGTATTTTCTGGAAGTGCAGTTTGATCTGGTGCTGGATGCACTCGAATTTTTTGAACAGGAACAGATTCAGGTGTTTGAAGCAGATCAGGCCGCAGAAGATGCCTATATGGAGCAGTTACAGCAACTGTCTCAGGGCAGTGTCTGGCTGTCGGAAGGCTGTAAAAGCTGGTATCTTGATCCGGTCAGCCGCAAACTGACCTTAATCTGGCCGGACTTTGCTCATTCCTTTAGAGACAAGAACCGGCAGTTTATGCGCAGTGGCTATCACTTTCACTATATTGAGAATCCTCAGCAGAATGCTGTTTAAATGGCGTACCTGAGCTATTAAAAAACCAGTCATCAGACTGGTTTTTAATATGTTTAATTGGCCTTTTGCGGATCGTATAAACGATCTTTAATAAATAGCGCAGGTATCAGACCGCAGATAAAATAGGCCGCAGCCATAATCAGTAAGCCCGTTCCAATAGAACCGCCTTGGGCAAAATAACCAATGGTTAAGGGCGCAAATACCGCACCAATTCGGCCAATATTAAATGCACCACCGACTGCCGTACCGCGAATGGAGGTCGGAAAACTTTCAGTCATATAGGTGGCATTAATGGCAAAAGGCATGCCATAGAGAAAGCCAAACATCAGCATCAAATATAAAATATTGGTGGGGGTATTAAAGTAGATAATGACCGGCAAAAATAATGCCGTTCCCATGGTGCCAAAGGCAAATAACGCACGGCGGCCAAAACGGTCTGCCAGAATGCCGGCCACCACTTTGGCAAAAATCATGATTAAAAATGTGCCGACCATATAACCGGTCATTTCTTTAAAACTGATGCCAAGATCAGACTCCAGGTATGCCGGAAGCCAGTTACTTAAACCGGCATAACCAAACTGCAGGGCACCGGCACTTAAAATCCACAGCATAAACATCCAGCGATGTTTTTTGTCTTTTAAGATGACCAGATAAGGATTCTGTTTTTTGATTTTCACTTTGCTATGTAAAGCTTCCTGACGCTTGTGCTCACGAGAACGTAACCAGGATTCAGGCTCCGGCACCAGAAAGTACATTAAAAAGGCAAGAAAAATAGGGAAAATCGTAATCCAGTACAGCATACGCCAGCCATACTCAGGAATAATCCAGCCGGCCAGCAAAGTGGCACATAATGAACCCAAGGTAAAACCGGTCATTAAAGCCGCAAGTACCGTAGTTCGATATTTGGTCGGCACATACTCGGACATTAAGGTATTACAGGCAATATAAAGTGAGCCAAGGCCAATGGCTGCAATACTCCGCACAATCAGAAACTGATAATAGGAATCGACAAAACCCAAGGTACAGGACAAACTTGAGGCCAGAATCATATAAAATACAATAACTTTAACCCGGCCAAATCGGTCACAGGCCCATCCGCCAATCAGACCGCCAATTACACCACCCACCAGACTCCAGCTGCCCAGCGCACCGGCCTGAACAGTAGTAAGGTTAAATTCTGCTTTAATACTGGTCAGGCTGTAGGCGAGAAAAGCCAGATCAATCCCGTCGGCAAGCAGAATAAAAAAACATAAAATAAAAGCGGTTTTCCATATTTTCTCTGGCTGAGCTTGTACCTGCTCAGCCACCATCACTGAAGCTTTTTGCGTCATCACTGATATCCTTTCATCATTCGTTCTTGTTTTATGAATAATTTTTCATGGTTATTACTCATTATTCATGAGTTTAGTTTTCAGCAAAAAACCTTATATTTCGTATAGAGAAATCTTGTTTTTCTTTATTTTTAGACCAAAGACTAGGGTCTGTTGACATTTCATAATGGTAGCCAAATAAAGATACAAGCTAAGGCAACAGAATTTTCATAGCTTTGCTTTAGCTTGTCATAGCGTGTGGCAATTCCTCTAAATTGCTTTAATCTAGCAA